>DPSI01000489.1 GCA_003527165.1 Pseudomonas sp. | reverse complement strand
ACACCTTCAACGACTTCATCGCCTGTGCCGAGACGCTGATCAACGACGGCTATACCGAACCGACCAAACTCGCCATCAGTGGCGGCAGCGCCGGCGGCCTGCTGATCGGCGCCGTGCTCAACCTGCGACCGGAGTTGTTCGGCGCGGCGATCGCCGAAGTGCCCTTCGTCGACGTACTGAACACCATGCTCAACGCCGATCTGCCATTGACGGTGACCGAGTACGACGAGTGGGGTGATCCGAATCAGCCTGACGTGCATGCGCGCATCAAGGCCTACGCCCCTTATGAAAACGTGCGTAATCAGCCCTATCCGGCAATCCTCGCCGTGGCCGGTTACAACGACAGCCGCGTGCAGTACTGGGAAGCCGCCAAATGGGTCGCCAAGCTGCGCGCCAGCAAAACCGACGACAATCTTCTGCTGCTCAAGGCCGAATTCGGGGCCGGGCACGGCGGCAGGAGCGGTCGTTATCAGGCGCTCAAGGACGTGGCGCTGGAATACGCGTTCGTCCTGAAGGTCTTCGCCATGACGGCGGGCTGAAGCTCTGCCGCGGTGGGGCGCTACGCGCGCGCCCCGCACGGCCCGACGGCAACGATGCGGGTTTGCCGACTTGCGGTCGGAACGGCCCACACGCGCCGGGGTCATCTATCACACCACTGTTTCGGAGTGATTACCCATGACCAGGACATCCTCAAACCAGGCTTCACAAAACGTGCATGGCTGGGAGCGCGCGGCATCAATCGCAGGCGGGCTCTATTTCCTAGGCAAGGGTATCGGCCGTGGCGGTCTGGGCGGGCTATTGCAACTGGCGATGGGCGGCATGGCCCTGGCGCGAGGGGTCACTGGCCACTGCGAAGCCAAGCGGGTGCTTTGCGAAGTGAACGAGCAAGCCAAAATGGCCGAAGGCAACTCTCGGAGCATGCCATTGGAGCGCAATGAAGCGGACGAGGCACGCCTGAAAAGCAACGCCCAGGCCCCCACGGGTACCGCGACGGTAACCGGCAACGACTCGCTCACCAACCCGCCCACCGGCGTCTGAGCAAAGCTTCGCGGGGGCCAGTCCGTAGGGCCGAATTCATTCGGCCGCAGAGTTGCGAAGGCCGAACAAGTTCGGCCCTACAGCTCTCTCCAATCCGAAGAACGGGCCCGTCGCGACCGTGACGAAACGGGAACAGACCCTAGGCGAAGCCAAATCCGTTGGCCGGGCCTGATCAATCGCTGGGCACCACTAATAGTCCGGCGCGCTCGCCGACCCCAACATCGGCCAGCGGAAACAGGATCCGTGCGCCCTGCTCCTCCACCACCCAGCGCACGCCACCTGCATCCTCAGCCAGTAATGTACCGGGTGACACCGGGGTGAAGTTCTCGATATCAGCCGGCAGGCACAGGACGAACTGCTCGCTCTGCTTGATGACCTCGCGCGCCAGCCGGAACTTCACCAAGGGTCGTGTCGGAGCTGTCTGCATGGGCTCGACCGCTTCGATCCAGCGCCCAGCGGTCTGCAGAAAACCGCTGAGGCAGTCAGGCCAGACGCCGTCTGGCGCCTCCGCCAGCTCCAAGGTAAACGCCTCGGCAGCATGACGAGTCGCCGTGTGGGCACTGAACGTTGCGGAGGATTTTTCCTGCAGCAGCACCGCATCGACCGCCGCCTGCCGAAGGCGCATCAAGCTTTCAGGGGAAACGTTGCGACCTGCCACCCAGGGGTAGATGGCGAACTGGGGCAGCTTCGAGGCGCGCATGGCCGAGTGCAGGTCGTAATGCCAACGCCGACGAAGCGGCTCGCGGAAAAATGCCGCCACCAGCCCTTCCAGCTGCGATGCGCGCTGAGCCTCGTCGCTGGAACCGTTCGCATGTTCGCCACAGAAAAGCCGGTTCAGATCCTGGCCGACCCGGCGCACGCCCTGGCGCATCGCGGGCGGGTTGCAGAACAACAGCAAGAGCCGGGCACGGGGACGAATCTCGCCGCGTCCAATCGCTTGTATCAGGCGGTCAAGCAGCGCGATCGGGACGATCTCACAGCCATGTACACCTGCCGAGAACACCAGATCCAGGCCGGCGTCCTGGCCGTCCGCCGGTGTCACTTCGAGCGCGCCTTCACTCAGCCATTGCAGCCTGGCGCCGTCAGCGGTGAACTCGACCTTCTCATCCGGCTCGCGCCCGGCAATCGTCAGCTCCAGCAGTCGACCGAGCGTCAGCATGTCGGGGCCGTCAGTGGTCGTGGTTGCAGTCCGGTCCATGAACGTGATCGTCCTCAGCGGATTCGACCGGTTCCATCTCTAGCTCGAGGCTGACCAGATTGGTAGCCAGCGGACGCAGCAGCAGATTGGCGTACTCGGTGTCGCCGTCTTCTACGTCGACGCCGATCATCAGCTGATTGTTGCCGACCTGTTGAATCCAGACCTCCCGGCCCTGCCACATCACGGCAAAACGGGTGCAGGAAGTTTCCAGCTGGGTACCGTCTACGTCTTCCAGAATCAGTTGCAGGCTATCGCTCATGGTCAGGGTTCTCGACAAAGGAACGAAGGCAGGACAGCTGACCTGTCCTGCCAGAATTTACAGGCCAGTGCCTCAGGCCTGGGTGAGTTTTGCGGCAGCGCGTTCGAAGCGCGCAAGGCCTTCGGCGATATCGGTCTCCTCGATGATCAGGCTCGGGGCCAGACGGATCACATCGGGACCGGCTTGCAAGATCATCAGGGCCTCTCGCTCGGCCGCATCGAAGATCTCCCGTGCGCGTCCTTTCCATGTATCGTTCAGCACGCAGCCAATCAGCATGCCCATGCCCCGCACCTGGCTGAACAACCCGTAACGCTGGCCGATCTCCAGCAAACCGCGCTTGAAGCGTTCGTGCCGATCCCTGACGCCGTTCAGTACTTCCGGCGTATTGACGATATCCACCACCGCTTCCGCCACCGCGCACGCCAGCGGGTTGCCGCCGTAGGTGGTGCCGTGGGTGCCGACGCTGAAATGCGCAGCGATCTCGTTCGTGGTCAGCATCAAGCCGATCGGGAACCCTCCACCGAGACTCTTGGCATTGGTCAGGATGTCAGGGGTGACGCCGTAATTCATGTAGGCGTAGAGCTCTCCGGTGCGGCCCATGCCGGTCTGCACTTCATCGAAGATCAACAGCGCGTTGTGCTGATCGCAGAGCTTGCGGGCGCCTTCCAGGTAAGCCTGGTCGGCAGGCAGCACGCCGCTTTCGCCCTGAATCGGCTCCAGCACCACCGCGCAGGTCTTATCAGAGATCGCAGCGGCGAGCGCATCGAGATCGTTGTACGGAACATGGCTGATGCCCTGGATCTTCGGCCCGAACCCATCGGAATATTTCGGCTGACCGCCCACCGTCACGGTAAACAGCGTCCGGCCGTGGAAGCTGTTCACGGCGGAGATGATCTCGCATTTCTCCGGCCCATGATTATCGTGGGCGTAGCGGCGCGCCAGCTTGAATGCCGCCTCGTTGGCTTCAGCGCCGGAGTTGCAGAAGAATGCCCGGTCGGCAAAGGTCGCGGCGACCAGCTTCTTAGCCAGACGCAGCGCCGGCTCGTTGGTAAAGATGTTGGAGATATGCCAGAGCTTACCCGCCTGCTCAGCCAGCGCGGCGACTAGCGCCGGATGGGCATGGCCGAGCACGTTCACGGCAATGCCGCCGGTGAAGTCGATCAGCTCTCGCCCGCTCTGATCCCAGACTCGCGAACCCTGGCCGCGCACGGGAATGAAAGCGGCGGGTGCGAAAGTGGGAACAATGACCTGGTCGAAATCAGCGCGTTCTACCGGGGTGTGCGGGGCGGACATCGGGGCTCTCCTGCGATGCGACACGAATAGGAAATAAAACGCCCCGCCATGGCGGGGCGTTGCAAGCGCAGTTTAAACGCAGGTCCGCCTGGAATGGGCGGTCCAGCGAAAATTCTCTTCAGGATACGACCGAGTGCTGCTGGTCCAGTTCGATGGCGCGATCCAGCGTTTCGAGGAGGGCCTGACGGGCCTTGAGCTTGGTGTTCTTATGAGCCGTCATGTTGATCTTCTTCAGTTGGGCCGCGGTCGCTTTGGCAACCTCCATCAACTCACCGGCAGGAACGATCTTGTCGAGGAAACCGGCGTCGAGCGCCGCCTGCGGATTGAAGATCTCGCCATTGATCACCGAACGATGGAATGCCGGCTTGGTCAGCCGATCCCGCGCCACCTCGATCCCCGAATGGTGCATCGTCATGCCGATCTGAACTTCGTTGAGGCCGATATTGAACGCACCCTCGACGCCGATACGGTAGTCGGCCGAGAGCAACAGGAAGGCACCCTTGGCGATGGCGTGACCGGGGCAGGCGACAATGATCGGAAAGGGGTGGGCAAGCATCCGCCGGGTGAAGGTCGAGCCGGTCGTGACCAGCGCAATGGCGTTTTCCCGGCTCGAAGTCATCACCTTGAGGTCATAGCCGCCGGAAAGAATCCCCGGCTGGCCGGTGAGAATCACCACGGCACGGTCCTGCTCGGCACGATCGAATGCGGCATTGAGCGCCTCGAACATGTCTGGAGACAAGGCATTGACCTTGCCATTGCTCAGCGTCAGCGTGGCGATGCCGTCTTCGAGTTCGTAGGAAACCAGATTACTCATGACGAATATTCCTTGTTAGAAGTCCGCAGACGTTACCCAGCACGCCCCCCGAGGTAAAGCGTCGTGACTGACTGACAAGTCATGGTTCCGGCCAAACCTGCAGAAATCCGGGTACAAGGAATACTGGCTCAGCTCTCAGCTGTCTCCGGTTCGAGTTCAAGCACTGCAAGCAGCTCGGGATGCAGGATCGTCTGCAATCGCGGATCGGCGATGAACAGGCCGTAGGAGCCATCGGAAATACCGCTGCGAATCCGATAGGGCGTTCCATCGGCGTCGACGGTCAACTGGGAGAGATCCAGATAGCGCGGCTCACAGGGCTTTTTGTCGGCGTCCCGCAGGACCACCACCTTGGGCCGCAGATGCAACTTCGGATGTTTTTCCAGTACCAGCGCGACTTCACCGGTGTGCAGCTCGACCAGTGTGCCCACCGGAAATACTCCGAGCCAGCGGATGAATTCGTGAACCAGGGCTTCGTCGAATTGCTGGCCGGCACCGCTGCGCAGCACATCGTAGGCGGCCTGGATCGGTCGTGCATTGTCATAGGTGCGATGGCTGGTGATCGCATCGAAGGCATCGACGATGGTCACCACCCGGGTAGTGAACGGTATCTGGTAGTGCGCAAGGCCTTGCGGATAACCTTTGCCGTCCAGCCGCTCATGGTGCCCATACGCGGCCTGGATGGCCGCGGCGGGAATGTCATCCTGGCTGCACAGCGCCTGATAGCCGAAGCCCGGATGAAGCTTGATGTGATCGAACTCTTCCTGGGTCAGCTTGCCCGCCTTGTTCAGGATGGCAGGGTCGATCTTCATCTTGCCAACGTCGTGCAACAGCCCGGCAATGCCCAGCAGCTCGATCTTTTCGTCGGGCAATCCGAGATGGGTACCGAAGCCCATCGCCAGAATGGAGACGGACAAGCAATGCAGGCTGGTGTACAGATCCTGTGACTTCAGGCGCGCCAGCCAGAGCATGGCGCTTTCGTTGCGCAGCATGCTTTCCAGGTTCCGCTTGACCAGCGCCTGACAGGCCTTGGTATCGATCGCCCGCCCCTGCTGAACATCCAGCAGCACTTGGTCCAGCACCAGCGCACTGCTGCGATAGGCTTCTCGCGCTTCCTGGACTTCAAGCGAGAGTGGGATACGGTTCATGGTGCGCGTCACGCGTAACGGCGTCGCCGAAGGCACGATCATCTGGCCCTGATCGAGCAGCACTCGACGGGTGTCATCGATGAACACATAGTCGCAGCGCTCCCGCACCGCCTGGATATGCTCGAGCTTGAGCAGAGGAAATCCCTGGAACAGAAAATCGGTCTGACGCCACGGCCGATCCAGCTCGCAGATGTACATGCCGAGTTCCAGATGACTGACATGCAGGCGGCGTTTTGTGGCGACCTCCGCCACGTCCGGCCGTTTACGCTTGCTTTTGAATAACTTCATCAAGCCTTCCCGGCTTCATATTCACTAGGTTCGATGGCGCTGAAGCTGGCCCCGATGCTATAGGCGTTGGAACCCTAGCACAACGATAGGTTCATGCTTACCGCTTAGCCAGTTTCAACGGCACCTTAAACGCATGAAAAAACTAAAAAACTTTTTGCCATACGGAGGCTCTTCGGCTACATTAGCGCGCCTCGACGGACATCAAACCCCGTCGAGATCCGGTGAGGTGTCCGAGCGGTTGAAGGAGCACGCCTGGAAAGTGTGTATACGAGAAATCGTATCGTGGGTTCGAATCCCACCCTCACCGCCAGATCAAACGCAAAGCCCCGACTATCGGGGCTTTGTCGTTTCCGACCCTCGGGAATCGAAAGCCCAGCGCACATACACGCTTGTCCTTGCACGCAGCGGCATCGGCCAACGGCATAGACATTTGCCAAGCTCCGAAAAAACGCCGTCGCGCCGCGGCTGATCCCGTTACCCCTGATGTTCCGATTTCACCCGCAGCTGATGCTGCCCTGGGGGGCCGACGTTTCCATTCGCTCCATCATTTGATTGAACTCGATAACAGCGCAGCCGATTGCTCGCCCGCAGGTTCCGCTGTGGCGTCTGTCTGACGAGCGGTCCAAAGGCGGCACCGCTTCTGTAGGGATGCGCGCCCCGCGGCGAAAGCAGACCTGCTGCCAGCTCGAAAAGCAACGCTTCGCCCCGAGGGCGGGCCTCC
>DPSI01000488.1:436-3377 GCA_003527165.1 Pseudomonas sp. | reverse complement strand
GAGAGATGGCCGGCGCACTTACGCAGCTGCACCATTACGCAGCACAAGGCACCCCATCCGCAGCGAACGCGTACCAAACGCCTCTGTTCGAGGCCGGCCGCCACCTGCTGCGTCTGAGCCACGCACGCGGCAAGTTCGTAAGCAGCGGCAGGGATGAACTGGCGATGGAGGTAGAGCAGGCCCTACAAGCGCTCAGCCAGAAAGCGGACACGCTCCATGCGCTGCCCTTGCTCGGCGTCACCAGCGAACAACGTACGGGCGCCAGTGCCTTCGCCGCACTGCTGGACCTGGGGAACGAGCAGCACGAGCAGACCAGCGAAGATCAAGGCATCACGCTCAAACGCGATCTGCTCGGCCTGATCAAGCGTTACCCAGCCGAGCTTCAGCGGACCCGCGAGCTGATTGGCCAGCGCAGCGGATTGATGGCCAGCAGCGAGCAGAAGATCGCAGCGTTGCAGCAGGCGCTCGCAGAACTGGAGCCTGTGATACGTGCCGAGCATGGGCGCATCCAGTTCGAGGTGCGCCTTATCCAAGGCACAATCATTGTTCTGATATTGCTGATTGCGCTCGCCATCGACCGTTTACAACGCCAATTGACACGCGCCCTGGGCCAGCTCGCTCCCGCACTTTCCGCCTGGGCCCAAGGCGATTTTGGCGAAGCCGTGCGGCTCAAGTCACGAACCCCGGAGATGGTCGAGATTGCGGGATCACTGAATCAATTGCGCAGTTACCTGCTGATGCTGGTCGGCACGCTGCGCCAGCATGCACAAGAGGTCAATCACAGCAGCCGCAGCCTGGCGCAGATGAGCAGCGATCTTCATCAAGGTGCCAGCCGGCAAACCGGCGATACGGCTCGGATTCGCGACTCGCTGGGTGAGCTGGAAGCGACCATTCAGGACGTGGCCAGTGGGGCCAGCCAGACCGCCGAAGCCAGCCGGGCGGCAGGCCAGGCAGTCAGCCATGGGCAAAAGGTCATCAGCCAGAGCCTCACCGGCCTGCAGGGCTTGGTCAACGAAGTACAGCACAACGCTCAGGCCATCGAGAACTTGGCGGATGAAACCAGCACCATTGGCCAGGTGCTCACTGTGATCCGTTCGATTGCCGAGCAGACCAATCTGCTGGCGCTGAATGCTGCCATCGAAGCCGCCAGGGCCGGCGAACAGGGCCGAGGTTTTGCCGTAGTAGCAGACGAAGTGCGCACGCTGGCGCAGCGCACCAGCGGCGCCACCGAGGAGATACAGCAGCTGATCGAAAGCCTACAGAAAGCCGCTCATCAATCTGTCGAAGCCATGCGCGTTCAGGTCGATCATGCCGAAGCGACCGCCGAACTCGCCGAGACAGCCGACCTGGCGCTGAACCAGATCGTCGCCACCATCGGCACCATTGAGCACATGGCGGAGCAGATTGCATCGGCCACCGCGCAGCAGAGCGACGCCGCAAGCAAAATCCGTGAACATAGCGAAGGCATCCACCAGCTGGGCGACAGCAACCTCGCCTACATCAGCCGCGGCCGCGAGCAAAGCGAACAGATGCTGCGCCTGGCGGGCGACCTGAACCAGGCGACGCTCGCATTCAAATACTGAAAAACAGGCTTGCCGTCCCGAAGCTGACGCGAGGGGCCTCGCCCCGAAGCCACAATCAGCGCGGGGCGACGGGACGCTGCGACGGCTTGCGATTCTTGCCGGACGCTTTGCCGCCGCCTGCAACGGCCTTGCGTCGAGCCTCTGCGGCCGCCTTGGCCTGCTCCCGCTTGTCCCAAGCATTGCCGTCGTGGCTGCGCGGCGGCAGGCCGTTGTGCTGGGTGAGAATTTTGCCGCCCTGCCCGGCCTTCTTGCTGCCCACCGGAGTGGAGTTTTTGCGCCGTGCGCTCTGATAGCCATCCACCGCTGGCTGATGGGCGGGAATCAGCTGGTGCTTGCCGGATCCGATCAGGTCGGCGCGGCCCATGCGAATCAGCGCTTCGCGCAGCATCGGCCAGCCCCTGGGGTCGTGGTAGCGCAAGAAGGCCTTGTGCAGACGGCGCTGCTCCTCGCTCTTGACGATGGCGACACCCTCGCTCTTGTAGGTCACTTTGCGCAGCGGGTTCTTGCCGCTGTGGTACATCGCCGTTGCACTGGCCATCGGTGATGGGTAAAAGGCCTGGACCTGATCGGCGCGGAAGCCGTTGGCCTTCAGCCACAATGCGAGGTTCATCATGTCTTCGTCAGTGGTACCGGGATGCGCGGCGATGAAGTACGGGATCAGGTACTGCTCCTTGCCCGCCTCCTTCGAATACTTGTCGAACATCCGCTTGAACTTGTCGTAGCTGCCGATCCCCGGCTTCATCATCTTGTCCAGCGGACCGCGCTCGGTGTGTTCAGGGGCGATTTTCAGGTAGCCGCCGACATGATGGGTGACCAGCTCTTTCACATACTCCGGCGACTCGACCGCCAGGTCGTAACGCAGCCCGGATGCGATCAGGATTTTTTTCACGCCAGGCAATGCACGCGCTTTGCGGTACAGCTCGATCAACGAGCTGTGGTCGGTATTGAGATTCTCACAGATGCCTGGATAGACGCATGATGGCTTGCGGCAGTGCTTCTCGATCTCCGGGCTATTGCAGGCAATGCGATACATGTTGGCCGTCGGCCCGCCAAGGTCCGACACCACGCCGGTGAAACCCGGCAGCTTCTTCATCTCCTCGATCTCGTGCAGGATCGACTCGTGCGAGCGGTTCTGGATGATCCGACCTTCGTGCTCGGTGATCGAGCAGAAGGTACAGCCACCGAAGCAACCGCGCATGATGTTTACCGAAAAACGGATCATCTCGTAGGCGGGAATCTTCGCGCCGCCGTACGAAGGATGCGGTACGCGCGCGTACGGCGAGGCGAAGACGTAATCCATCTCCTCGGTGGTCAGCGGGATCGGCGGCGGGTTCAGCCAGATGTCATGATCGCCGTGC
>DPSI01000488.1:0-297 GCA_003527165.1 Pseudomonas sp. | reverse complement strand
ACCAGGGCACGGGCATTGCCCGGATTGGTCTCCAGGTGCAGCACGCGGTTAGCGTGAGCGTACAGCGCCGGATCGTTGCGCACCTTCTCGAACGACGGCAAACGGATCACGGTCCTGTCACGCTCGATTTTCGGGTTCGGCAGCAGTTGAACGACCTTGGGCTCGTTGGGGTCGTCGACCGGACCTACGCCGGCCGCACCTTTTTCCTGCTCGATGGCGCAGGCCTGCAGGTCCTGGGTACTGACGTACGGATTGATGATCTTGTCGACCTTGCCGGGCCGATCGACTCGACCCGCA
>DPSI01000314.1 GCA_003527165.1 Pseudomonas sp. | reverse complement strand
ACAAGCGCAGCGTTGAGGGGCATCGATGGGTTCAGGACGACAGGGCGACCCCAGAGGCTTGGCGGTGCTGGATCACGAGGGGAGCCTAGGACGTACTGGCCGTTGCCAGCTTCGGCGCGCTCTGATGCGATGGTGAACCAGTCGTGCGGATTGAGGAGGATCACCGAAGCAGACCAGCCCGAGGATTCCAGATCGGTGACCGCTTCACCGACTCGATCAGCAGCGTTCGTGCTGACTGCTGCGAACCCTGGCTGCGCGCGAGGAACCAGACCAAGGATCTTGCCCTCGCCGCCAGCACCGACAAGCAGTTCATGCTCCAGCTTTTGGCGCAGCGAAATGCTCAATACCTGACTGATCTGCGCTTGCAGGCCGGCGTTGTCGTCGAGCACCTGAAGGCTGGCAGGAATCCAGTGCGCCAGGGTGGCAATCTCAGCACGCTGCAGGGCGGTGGGCAGATCGGCTTCTGCCTTCTCGTCGCCCTCGGCTACCTGATAGTCCGCTCCGTTCACGTAGCCATCAATAGCGACGTATTCAAGCGTAGCCCCAGTAACCGGCTGCACCGGCAGTACGTCCAGCAAGGTGAGGCGTGCCGGGGCGATGCCTTGAATGCCAGGGAGGCGCTGGGGCTCGCTTAACCACTCGGTAGCGCCTTCCTGCCCGCGACCGGGGTTGCTGATGGCGGCATGGATCCCTTGCTCGACGGTCAGGCGGCCAGAGGTCGGCATTCCTGCCTTGATGGCGGCGAACGCATTGTTCTCGATCAGGGAGGCCGCTACCGGGTTTTCACTGTGACGGCTAGTCGATCGTTTGCTTGACGAGAACCCACCGGCGACAGCCTTTTGTTCTAGCTCCAACAGGCGAGCCTGCAGCTCACCCTGCTTATCTTCCGTGTTCTTCCTCATTGCTTGAACGCGATCACCGATCTCGCTCAATGTTGCGGTGAGTGCATTCAGATGCTGCTCGCTCATATGTGTTTCTCTCCGAACTTAGATTGGGGTCTGGTCGAAGGCAGCGCCTGGCGTACCTGTCCCACCAGCGCGGAGCTTGGTGGCCATCCCTAGCGCTTGGCTTAGGTCAATGTCGGCCAATCTACGCGCGCACCCGCCGACGGTCTGCGTCGAACTTGGGCGTCATGCGACCGTTTCCGTCGCGAAGCGGCGTATGTCGTCAATTTTGTAGAACCTACGGTTGCCGCGGCGCACGTAGGGCAGAGGCGCCTGGCCGGCAGCAGCCAGCCGGCGCAGGTAAGAGGGGGCATATCCAAGCAGTTCGGCAGTGGCAGGTTCGGGCACCAGGCCGCCGAGCAGCGGAACAACACCCAGCCTGGCCAGGTGCTGCTGGATTTCGGTATCGATGAGGTCGCTCATAACTCCACCTCTGCGTTCGGCCAGATAAGGCGCGCACCCGCCAACGCCTCGGCATGGGTAACCGGTTCGCTAATCATCCTGAAAGGCTTGTGACCTGGGACCTCAACAGTCCAGTGACAGCGCCGTTCAATGCCGTCATTGGATGCAAGCTCGGCGATCAGCTCGAGGCGATGGGCCCGGATGTACCGCCGAACGTCTTCGGTTAGCTTGCTGGCAGGTGAGACCCGGATGCGCTTGCCGTTGAGTCGAGCGGCAAATCCTCGATCGCGAAGGTAGTCGATGGCTGCCATCACACATCCTCCCCGTCGTCTTCATCCGCTTTGAAGACCGCCACGTCAGCCCCGAAGACCGCCACTTTTTCCTGAAGACCGCCACTCTTTTCTGTGGCGGTCTTCGGGATTATTTGGCGGTCTTCGGCGCCAAGGCGCCAAACCCATCCCTCCTTCAATCCAGCTTTTACTGCCTCGATCCCTAGGGCTTTTTTGGCCCGCTCAACAGTCCGCCAGGCGTGCCCGGCGCCAGATGCGTCAGCCTTTACCAGCCTCACTGGTACCGGGCCATTGGCGAGCAGGCTGATGAGGAACTGCTCGGCATCCTCCTTCTCGTTGGCTTCCTCGCTGTCCACCCGTTCGACGTCCGCCAGGATCTCGCGCGCCGTTCCCTCGATAACATCGCCCCAGAGAACTCGTGTTGCCGGTATGCCGTCGCCCACCACGCATTCTTCGATGACGTACGAGCAACCGCCGGAATCGGTTGCGATGTTCGACTTCGCTCGAGCTAGCACCCGAAGCGATGAGTCTTCCTCCTTGGCGGCGACCAGAACAGTCCGGGCCAGGGCGCCGAACGCCTGTGACCCGAGTACCCGATCGGCAGGGTTGCTGCCGGCTGATCCTTTGGAGAAGTGCGTGATGCCCAGCACGGCGCATCCGTATTGCTCGGCCATGTCCACGACCGGCTGTAGTGCTCGCCGCACATCGTTCGCGCGGTGCATATCGCCAGCGACTGCCGATACGATCGGGTCAATCATGATCAGCCCGACGTCACCAATGCGCTCCAGCTCCGCAGCCAGCAGGTCAATGTCCCGGGCTGGGTCAAATGTCTCTATTTCGCCCAGGCCATTTACTCGCCCCTGAAGAATGAAGACCTTTTCCAAGTCGGCGCCGGCCGCTATGAGGCGAGGGACGATCGTGTCGGACGGGTCGTCCTCGCTGGACCAGATCAGGACGCTGCGACGGTCTCGGCATGGCTCCCCATCAGGCCAGCGGCCGCCGCTGGTCATCGTGGCGGCCAAGCCGATGGTCAGGGTGGTTTTCCCGGTGCCGCCAGCGCCTGCAAGAATGGTGAGCTTCCCCAGAGCCAACCAGCCAGGCCAAGCCCAATGGACTGCTGTAGGCGTGATGCTCGCAGCGGGAACGGCATTAACCCGCCAGCTGTCTTTCGCAACGTTCGCCCATTCTTTGCCGAATCGATCGGTCACGACGGTCATTTGCCCACCCCCAAACGTTGCTTGGCGAGCTCGAACCGAGCCTGGTCCTCTTCGCTGAGCCGGCAGCCCTGCATTTGCATGGAAGCGCCGATTTCGTAGACCGCGCGCTCGTGGCGCAACGCTGCCTTGCTGGGCCCACGGCGCTGAATGCGCTCACCCGGGAAGAGATCGCGCAGCTCCAAACCAATGGCCGCGGTGATATCGCGAGCAGTGCAACCGGCGAAGCAGTGAAGTAAAACCGTCCCGTCAGCTGTTTCCTTAATCCCTAAGCTGGGTTGCGTGTCGTCATGAGCTGGGCAGCAGGCGTTCCACTTGGAATGGCCGTTCGGTTTCACCTTGTCGAGACGGGCCAGCACGTTTTCCAGGCAAGCCGATCCCGTCGGCGCGAGTGCGCCGTTTTGAATTTTCATGGGTTATTCCTCGCTCGGGAGGCTGTCTATGAACGCTTGCTCATCGAGCGCGAGCCCAGCATTTATGCGCTTGAGAATTGCTTTCTTGTCGGCTTTATCGAGGTTGGCCCCGAACTGGTCGACGGAGGCGGCTAACCATCCGCTGATCGTCTGCATAAAGCCGACAGCCTGCCCGCGAAGTACGTCCAGTTCTTCCTGAGTCGCACTCTCAGCGCGATCGATCCAAGTCGCGCAGATCTGTCCAAGCAGGAACCGATTGGTCTCGTCGCTGGCTTCCTCGCGAAGGTAAACGAGTGCCGACGTAGCAAGGGCGCTCCCCGCCATGCAGCCGCCGACGTAGCCGCCAGTTAGCGGAACGTCCCAAGAGGATATGCCGTAAGCCTTCTTATGGTAGGACGTCCCCACGAAGGGCAGACGGTGAAACGCGAGCTTACGGCGAGGCTTGTATTTCACGGCGGCAGTCATTGCACACCGCCTTCCAGGGCGCGAGCCTTGGTCATGTGGCTGTTGTAGCGGGAGAGGCGTACCGAGAGGCTGGAACGGCTGCGAAGGGCGGCTAGCGCCATGGCCTTGTGCGCTGCAGCGCGTGCTTTGGACGGGTTGAGGCTGAGTATGCTGGGCATGCGATGTAGCTCCTTTTGCTGAGGAGCTGCCACGGATCGTCGCCAAACGATTAAGGGTGGCAGCTGTACGCAGGTTGGCGAACCGGGGCAAAAGGAACCCGGCAGACCTTTCGGTCTCCCGCGCACAGCCGCCATAACACTGGACGGCAGGCACAAAAAAAGCGCCTGCAATCGAAAGTGGGGCGCTGTTGCGCCTTTTGCTGATCGAGTCGCCAAACCCGGTCGCTGAATTTGCAGCGACGGCTGAACGATAACCCGATACGTGATTGCTGGCAATTGGCTTTATCGACCTATCGTCGATTTCCTTGAGAGCGCTCACGCTGCACCCCGAAGTGCGATCCGCTGTCTCACCCATGCTTGCACTTCAGCCAGCACCCAGCCGACAGGGGCACCGCGTGCCTTGCTGTTGCTCAGCGGTACGGGCTTTGGAAATGCTGGGTCATCTTTCAAGCGCTTGTAGATGGTTGGTCGTGCAAGGCCGGTAATGGCCGCCAGCTCCGGCATGCGAATGATGGTGGCGGAGGGGTCGAATTGTAGAAGGCTGGCCGCATTGCTGGCGGCGCTGATCGGTTGGATGTTTTCCATATCTGTTTCCCGTCGGTAATGGAGACAGGAATAGATTGATTGTTTAGGGCGTCCCTGCAGACGGCAAAGCTGAGCGGCTGGACTGCTTTGTTTGGCACACAAACGTAGCCCGAAAGGGCGCGTTATATAGCGTCAGAACAAACGAGTTTTGGCGGTCACTTCTGACGCGGCCTGATAGTGCGGCGCTCTTGCTCGGCTTTGATTAGCCTTTCTATGGTTCGCATTTCCAGTAGGCGTTCTATGAACGGCAGCCCCATCAAATGGAATACCGCTCTTTTGTGACCCTCACCATAATGCCTCAGGTGAAGCCTGATTAAGCCGGTAGCCACCACTCGCGCTGGTAGATCTCTGTCGTTTCGACGAGTTACAGGGCTGGGCAAGAAGTCGCTTCGGTGGAGTCTGTCCAGTAGCCGGTTGGAATGAGAAAGGAGCGCTTTTTGTGATTCTTGAGGAAAGAAATCTTCTGAGGCTAACCTTTGAAACTCGGTAATAAGGTCCGTCATTCGCTTGATCGCCACAGGCCCGTTAATCGTTGCTGAGACACCCCTCCCCGTAACGTAGTTATATAGCTCCAGGCAAATTCCGCACATATATCTCAGATATCCGCCAGTAAGATCGGCTATCTGCCACGGGGAAAACCTCAAGGCGCGCCGGCGTCTTATGCGAGCTTCAAGCCGCGCCAAGTCTTCATCATCTGTCAGTTGGTACAGACCAAGCGATTCATAAGCCATTCGAAAGGCCGGCTGATTTTCGAGCCAATTGAGCGCGGACAGATCGAACTCAACGTTGATCTGGTCCCAGGCTTGAGCGAATAAAGTTTTATAAATTCTCGCTAACTTTACCGGTTCAGTATCCCTAAACGCGTCGCTATCCTGGAATAAAGCGTGCTGACGAATGATATCCGCGGTGCACGTGCGGAAGTGTTCGTATGCATTTGCTGATAACAGCAGCATTTCAGCCGTAGGCATCTGGGAGTTCATATTGCGTCACCTTTGAACTGGTGCTTTTCGCCGGCCAATTCGTCTAAATGATCGGCATACCACTGCATCATCGTGCGACGCTGCTCAACGTAGATGGCTTTGTTGTAAACCCCGGCGACGCCGTCTTCTACGTGCGATAGCTGGGCCTCAACGTGCTCTTTAGGGAAACCGTTTTCGCGCAGCGTTGTGGAAGCAATGTGGCGGAATCCGTGGCCGGTCTGCTGGCCGGCGTAGCCCATTCGCCGAAGGGCCATATTGAACGCCATGTTGCTCCGCGGCTTGGTGCGGTCATTGCGCCCGGGAAACAGCAACGGATATGCGCCAGTCAGTTGGTGTAGTTGCTCCAGGGCATCAAGTGCCTGGCGTGAGAGCGGGACGGTATGGGGGCGCCGCTTCTTCATGCGCGTGGCTGGGATAACCCAAAGCCCAGCCTTGCGGTCGAACTCATCCCAACGGGCTTCTCGCAGCTCACTTGGGCGCACGCCAGTCAGCATCAGCAGGCGCAGACCGAGGCGCAGATCATGGGCGTGAGGGTAGGCGTTGATTGCCTTAATAGAGTGGGCAGATCCTTCGCCGTAACGTGGGCATAGTTCTCGGCCGGCTTGGATTGCAGGAAGCGGCTCAGCCCTTCCAGAGGGTTATGCACGGCGCGACCCGTCACCCGAGCCAGGTCGTAAATCTCTTTGCAGGACCGTCGCACCCGGCTCATTTGCTCGATGATGCCAAGCCGTTCCATGCCCTGCAGAAACTCCATCCATTCGATCGGCAGGATGCTGGCATACAGGCGCCGGCCGAATACGGGGAAGACATGGAGCTCCAGCGCGCCAATGTTGCGGGTCGCTGTACTGTCTGCCCAGCCCGGGCGTCTTATGTCGATCCACTCACGGGCTAGCGCCTCGAAGGTGCTGTTGGCTGCTTCAAGTGCAGACGCCTTGCGGGCGTGTTTGGCAGTGAGCGGATTGACGCCATCGGCTGCATCGGCGCGCAGCTCAGCGGCTTTCTGCCTGGCGCCGGCACCGCTTACCTCTGGGTAGCTTCCAAGGCCTAGCCATGACCACTTCCCGTCCGGTTTTTTGTAGCGCAACTCCCACGATTTCCCGCCGTTTGGCTTGACCCGAAAGTACAGGCCTTGGCCATCATGCTCCCGGTACGCAGCAGCTTCAGGCTCAAGGCCTGCCAGGGTTGTGTCTGCCAGTGGGCGGCGCTTGATATCGCTGCGCTTCATGCTTGTATGCCGTTGGTTCGATTTTTAGGCCAGCATACAAGCAGGCATACACGAAGGGAAGGTATAGAGGTAGACAGGTGTATATAGCCAGATACAAGAAAGCCCGCACGGGGCGGGCTTTTCAGGGCGTTTCGTAGTCTGTCTGAGACAGGTCGAAACAGCTATTTGGCGCACCAGGCGGGATTCGAACCCACGACCCCCGCCTTCGGAGGGCGGTACTCT
>DPSI01000564.1:10552-14659 GCA_003527165.1 Pseudomonas sp. | reverse complement strand
GGAGCCGCCGCCGATGCAGGCGACCAGCGAGTCGGGCAGGCGGCCTTCCTGTGCCTGCATCTGATCGCGGGTTTCCTTGCCGATCACCGCCTGGAAGTCGCGGACCATGGCCGGGTAGGGGTGCGGGCCGGCAACGGTGCCGATCAGGTAGAAGGTGTTGTGAACGTTGGTCACCCAGTCGCGCAGGGCTTCGTTCATTGCGTCCTTCAGGGTGCCGGTGCCGGCGGTGACCGGGATCACCTCGGCGCCGAGCAGCTTCATACGGAAGACGTTGGCCTGCTGACGGTCGATGTCGGTGGTGCCCATGTAGATCACGCACTGCATGCCGAAGCGCGCGGCCACGGTGGCGGTGGCCACGCCGTGCATGCCGGCACCGGTCTCGGCGATGATGCGCTGCTTGCCCATGCGCCTGGCCAGCAGGATCTGGCCGATGCAGTTGTTGATCTTGTGCGCGCCGGTGTGATTGAGCTCCTCGCGCTTGAGGTAGATCTTCGCGCCGCCACAATGCTCGGTCAGACGTTCGGCGAAGTACAGCGGGGAAGGGCGGCCGACGTAGTCGCGCTGGAAATAGGCCAGTTCCTTTTCGAACTCGGGATCCTGCTTGGCTTTTTCGTATTCGGCGGCCAGCTCGTGGATGAGCGGCATCAGGGTTTCGGCGACGTACTGACCGCCGAAGTGGCCGAACAGGCCCTTGGCGTCAGGGCCGCTGCGGAATGAGGTCATGGTCATCTCCTGCGGAAGGGGTGGCGGCAATGCGCGGGCGAGGCCAGCGAATGCGCGATGGGCAGGAAATTAACCGAGTCTGGCGCGGATAAAAAGCGATAAGATTGCCGCAACCTGTCAGGAAAACTCACCGATGAGCCAAGGCCTTCCCCCCCTCAACGCGCTACGTGCCTTCGAGGCGGCTGCTCGCCTGCAGAGCGTAAGCCAGGCGGCAGCGGAGCTCAGCGTGACCCACGGTGCCGTCAGCCGGCAGATTCGCCTGCTTGAAGATGACCTCGGCCTGGCCCTGTTCAGCAAGGAAGGGCGCGGCGTAAAACTCACCGATGCGGGGCTCAGACTGCGCGATGCGGCGGGCGAGGCCTTCGAGCGCCTGCGCGGCACCTGCGCGGAGCTGCGCCAGCAGACGATCGATGCGCCGTTCGTGCTCGGCTGTCCGGGCAGCCTGCTGGCGCGCTGGTTCATTCCGCGGCTCGATTGGCTCAATCGTGAATTGCCGGATCTGCATTTGCAGCTGTCCGCCAGCGAAGGCGAGCTGGACCCGCGCAAGCCCGGCCTGGACGCCACATTGCTGTATGCCGAGCCGCCATGGCCGGCCGATATGCAGGTGTTCGAGTTGGCCACCGAATGCATCGGACCGGTGCTCAGCCCCTACCACGGGCGCTGCGCCGAGCTGCGCAACGGCTTGCCCGCCGTGCTGCTCGATGAAACGCTGCTGCACACCGCCTCGCGTCCGCAGGCCTGGCCGACCTGGGCTCGCCAGCAGCATCTCGACCCGGCGCGGCTTCGGTTGGGGCAGAGCTTCGAACATCTCTATTTTCTGCTGGAGGCGGCACTGGCGGGCCTCGGCGTCGCCATCGCCCCGCAACAGCTGGTCGCCGACGACCTCGCCGCTGGTCGCCTGCTGGCGCCTTGGGGCTTCGTCGAAACGTCGGCACGGTTGACGCTCTGGGTTCCGTCGCGACGTACTGATCAGCGGGCTGAGCGGCTGGCCGAGTGGCTGCGCAAGGAGCTGGGCGGAACCGGATCAGTAGAAAGGTAGCCACCGAATGCTTTGTGGATACCTCTGGTGGGTGGGCTTCAGCCCACCGACGGAAATCGACGAATTTGGCGGGCCGGAACCCGCAAACCGCGATGGCAACGGTGGGCTAAAGCCACCCTGCTGATCCGTAGCGCATAACGCCGCGCGTGGCCGTCAACTGGCCAACGCGGTTTCGGTTTTTGCCTCATCTTTCGCAGGCGTTTTCTCTTCCACCGCGTAGCCCTGCGGGTTGCGGCTCTGCCAGCGCCAGGCGTCGGCGAGCATGGTCAGCAGGTCTTTTTCCGCCTGCCAGCCAAGGTCCTCGCGGGCCTTGGTGGGGTCCGACCAGCATTGGGCGATGTCGCCCGGGCGGCGCGCCTTGAACACATGCGGCAGCCGTCGACCGATGACTTCCTCGAACGCGGTGATCATCTGCCGCACCGAGTAGCCACGGCCGGTACCGAGATTCCACACGGACACGCCGTGAACCAGATTCAGTCGCTCCAGCGCTTTCAGGTGCCCCTTGGCCAGGTCGACCACGTGGATATAGTCGCGCACGCCGGTGCCGTCCGGCGTCGGATAGTCGGCGCCGTACACATTGAGCTGCTCGCGCCGGCCGACCGCCACCTGAAGCATGTAGGGCAGCAGGTTGTTGGGGATGCCGTTGGGGTCTTCCCCGATCAGCCCGGACTCGTGCGCGCCGATGGGGTTGAAATAGCGCAGCAGGGCGATCGACCAGCGCGGATCGGATTCGGCCAACCCCTTGAGCACGTTCTCCGCCATCAGCTTGGACTGGCCATATGGGTTGGTCGGAACGCCGGTCGGGCAGTTCTCGGTGATTGGCATTCGCGGGGAATCGCCATACACGGTCGCCGATGAGCTGAACACCAGCTTGAAGATGCCGGCTTCGGCCATCGCCTGGCACAGCGCGATGCTGCCGCTGACGTTGGTCTCGTAATAGCGCAGG
Source organism: Pseudomonas sp. (assembly GCA_003527165.1). Lineage (GTDB taxonomy): Bacteria > Pseudomonadota > Gammaproteobacteria > Pseudomonadales > Pseudomonadaceae > Stutzerimonas. The sequence continues at coordinate 11,951 of DPSI01000564.1, read as the reverse complement.
GGTTCGCGCACGCTTTCGCCAACGGCCTTGAGCCCGGCGAAGTGCAGCACGGCTGTCACCGGATACGAGGCGAACAGCGCATTGAGCAGCGAGCGATTGCGCACGTCGCCTTTGATGAACTGGACCTGGCGGCCTGCCAGGGTTTCGACCCGATCCAGTGCTTTCTTGGAACTGTTGCAAAGATTGTCCAGCACCAGTACCTCGTGGCCCGCCAGGAGCAGCTCCAGCACTGCATGGGACCCGATGTAACCAGCTCCTCCCGTTACCAGAATCATGTGTCTACCTCGCATACCGGAATTATTCGACGCGCACGGGGGAGACGCGGCTGGCCGTATGAGCGCGGCCGCTGCATGCATCTCCAGGGTTGGGTTCGGCGAAACGGACATGCTTCTCACTGCTGAAGCACACAGCGCCGTTACCGGGGCAAATCAGGACGTCTTGCAATAAGGACGGGAGGAAGGGCGGCCAAGTTCCACTCGGGCGACGGTCAGCCGATGACCGACCTCCCGGCTGCGGTATGGGGAACCTTGGCTTGTCCTGCGTCGTCCATAACCCGCGGGCTGCGCTTGGTGTCGCAATGATTGGTCACGCTGCAGCGAGCCCTTTTTCTCTTGCCTGCGCAGGCTGCGCGGGCTTATGCGATGCGGCAGAAAGGATTCTGGAGGACTTCGCCACCTACAAGAGGTAGCTATGAGCTGGGCCGGCCCGTATCAATACGAGATTGGAAAATCCCCTGACAAGCAGGAAACGCCGCCCGAAGTCGTTTTCGATGAGCTGGTGCCAACCCTGCTGTGTCTTTCACATCTTCGCTGGAGCTTCGTCTACCAGCGTCCGCAGCACCTGATGTCGAGGTTCGCGCGGGATTTCAATGTGCTGTTCTTCGAAGAGCCGATCCCCACCGAGGACGCCCAGCCCTGGCTGGAAGTACGTCCCGAAGAAAACGGCGTGCAGGTGCTGATCCCGCGTCTGCCGCAGGGCTGTGAGGGCGAGACGGCCCTGCGCGTGCAACGCGACCTGCTCGACGGCTACCTGGACAAGCTCGGCGTCAACGAGTTGATGCTCTGGTACTACACGCCGATGGCGCAGGGGTACGCCGGGCATCTGAAGCCCAAACTCACGGTCTACGACTGCATGGACGAGCTGTCGGCGTTTCGCGGCGCGCCGCCGGAGCTTGTGCAGCGTGAGCGCGAGCTGCTCGAGCGTGCCGACCTGGTGTTCACCGGCGGCTACAGCATCTGGGAGGCCAAGCGCGAGCTGCATGACAACGCCTTCGCCTTTCCCAGCAGCGTCGACGTGGCGCACTTCGCCGAGGCGCGCCGGACCCAGGCCGACCCCGATGACCAGGCCGAGATTCCGCACCCACGGCTGGGCTTCTACGGGGTGATCGACGAGCGCTTCG
>DPSI01000564.1:0-10417 GCA_003527165.1 Pseudomonas sp. | reverse complement strand
CGCCGAGAAGCGTCCCGAGTGGCAGTTCGTGCTGGTCGGTCCGGTGGTCAAGATCGACCCGGCGGACCTGCCGCAGCGCGACAACATCCACTACCTGGGCGGCAAGACCTACGATGAATTGCCGCGTTACCTCTCCGGCTGGGACGTGGCGATCATGCCCTTCGCGATGAACGAATCGACACGCTTCATTAGTCCGACCAAGACCCCGGAATACCTGGCCGGTGGTTGCCCGGTGGTATCCACGCCGATCAAGGATGTGGTGCGCACCTACGGCGATACCGAGATTGTCTACATCGCCGACGGTCCCGATGCGTTCATCGCTTCGGTGGACAAAGCCCTCGTCGATGGGCAGGACCGTGACCGTTTGTTGAAAACCGCCGACGAAATCCTCGGTGACATGTCCTGGGACCACACCTGGGCGCTGATGAAGGAGAAGATGCAATGCGCAATGTGAGCCTGCGAGACAGTAATCCCGAGTACGCAGGCGGTGGCGCCAGCGAACGATCATCCAGCGGCCGCCGTGGTTTCGACTACCTGATCGTCGGGGCCGGTTTTGCCGGCAGCGTGCTCGCCGAGCGCTTGGCTGCCGGGCTGAACAAGCGCGTGCTGGTGGTCGACCGGCGCCCGCATATCGGCGGTAATGCCTACGATCACTACGACGAGGCCGGTGTGCTGATCCATCGCTACGGGCCGCACATCTTCCACACCAATGCCCAGCGTATCGTCGATTACCTTTCCCGTTTCACCGAGTGGCGCCCCTACGAGCATCGCGTGCTGGCGCACGTGGATGGCCAGGAGGTGCCGATTCCGATCAACATGACCACGCTGAACAAGCTCTATGGTCTGAACATGACCACCGAGCAGGAAGCAGCGGATTTTCTCGCCAGTCGGGCCGAGCCGGTGGCGGACATCCGCACCAGCGAAGACGTGGTGATCAACGGCATCGGCCGCGAGCTGTACCAGAAATTCTTCCGCGGCTACACCCGCAAGCAGTGGGGGCTGGACCCGTCACAGCTGGACAAGTCGGTGACCTCGCGCATCCCCACGCGCACCAACACCGACGATCGCTACTTCACCGACACCTTCCAGCAGATGCCCAAGTACGGCTACACCAAGATGTTCGAGAAGATGCTCGCGCACCCGAACATCAAAGTGATGATCAACACCGACTACCGTGAGATACGTGAAGAGGTGCAGCATGACCACCTGATCTTCTGCGGCCCGATCGACGAGTACTTCGACTACCGCTTCGGCAAGTTGCCCTATCGTTCGCTGAAGTTCGAGCACAAGCAGCTCGATCAGGAGCAATTCCAGGCGGTCGGCACGGTCAACTACCCGAACGAGGACGTGCCTTACACGCGCATCAGTGAGTACAAGCACCTCACCGGGCAGGTCCATCCGAAAACCAGCATCACTTACGAATACCCCTCGGCCGAGGGCGATCCCTACTATCCGATCCCGCGGCCGGAGAACGCCGAGCTCTACAAGCGCTACCAGAAGCTTGCCGACGAGACGCCTGGTGTCACCTTCGTCGGCCGCCTCGGCACCTACAAGTACTACAACATGGACCAGGTAGTGGGTCAGGCGCTGGCGCTGTACAAGCGCATCGAGGAAGCCGAACGCGGCCCCGAGCCCGGCGAAAGCGCCGAACACAGCCAGTCGCTGGCTGAACAAGCACCCTGAGACGAGGCCGAAGATGCACCAGCCCACGTTGTTCAAGAGTTTCTTCATGGGGGGGTTCGAATGTTCGAATCATCGCCGCAGCGACGGCCGGCGGCTCGATCTGCTCGCCGCCACCGGGCATGATCGCTGGGCCGCGCATGACTACGCCGTGCTGCACCGTCATGGCCTACACAGCGTGCGTGATGGGTTGCGCTGGCACCTGATCGAAAAGACGCCGGGCCAGTACGACTGGTCGAGCTTCCTGCCGATGCTGCAAGCGGCGCAGCGCCAGGGCACCCAGGCGATCTGGGATCTGTGCCACTACGGCTGGCCGGACGATGTGGATATCTGGCGGCCGCAGTTCGTCGAGCGCTTCGCGCGCTACGCGGCGGCGGTGGCGCAATTGGTGCGGGATGAAACCGATACGGTGCCCTTCTACGCGCCGCTCAACGAAATCTCTTTCTGGGCCTGGGCCGGCGGTGACGAGGCCTACTTCAACCCGATGGCGCGGGGCCGCGGTTTCGAGCTCAAGCACCAGCTGGTGCGCGCGACCATCGCGGCGATGCAGGCGATCCGGGACGTCGAGCCGCGCGCGCGCTTCGTGCAGGTCGACCCGGCCATTCATGTGGTCTCGCCCAACGACCGGCCAGGGCCGCAGCGCGAGGCAGAGCGCTTCCGCCAATCGCAGTTCGAGGCCTGGGACATGCTCTGCGGCGAAGTCTGGCCAGGCCTCGGGGGCGCGCCGGAATACCTCGACGTGCTGGGCGTCAACTATTACTCCGACAACCAGTGGTACCACGGTGATGGCCGCACCATCGAGCGCGGCAACCCGGACTATCGACCCTTCAAAGGCATCCTCACGGAAATCTGGCAGCGCTATAAGCGCCCGCTGCTGATCGCCGAAACCGGCGCCGAAGGTGACGTGCGCGGCGAATGGCTGCGCTACGTCAGTGAACAGGCCGGGCTGGCCATGCAGCGCGGGGTTCCGGTCGAAGGCATCTGCCTGTATCCGGTATTGGATTACCCCGGCTGGACCGACGACCGCCACTGCCCGGTCGGCCTGCTGGGCTTCCCCGATGAGAACGGCAACCGTTGCGTGCATGAAGGGCTGGCCGACGAGCTTCGCTTGCAGCAGCTGAGGTTCACTCAGGCCAACAGCCACGTGTCACTCGCCGAAGCCTTGCCATGAACGCCCCGGCGCAGGCCCCCAAGGCGAAACCGCAGCCGGTGCCACTGCCGAGCCGGCCGGTGGCCTTTCTTTGGCGATACATTCGTGCGAGGCCCTGGCATTTCGGCGGCCTGTTGGCGTTGATCATCGGCGCCGCCAGCTGTGCAGTGGCGGTGCAGTACGGCATGAAACTGCTGGTGGACGCGATGTCCACCAGCGATCGCGACGGGGCGCGGGTGTGGTTTCCGCTGGGGCTGTTTATCTGCCTGATCGTCGTCGAGAACGTGTTCTGGCGCCTCGGCGGCTGGCTCGGCTGCCGCACCGTGGTGGCCAGCGTGGTGGATCTGCGTGTCGACCTGTTCAAGCATCTGACCGGCCACCCGATGCGCTACTTCACCGAGCATTTCGCCGGCTCGCTGGGCAATCGTATTTCCGCCGTGGGTACGGCGGCCGGTGCCATCTATGGTGGCCTGGCGTGGAAGATCGTGCCGCCTATCGTCGACTTCCTTGGCGCGGTGGTGGTGCTGCTCACCGTGGATGTGCGTATGGCCGTGGCGCTGATTCTGTTCGTCGCCATCGTCGCCGCGTTGATCACCGGCTTCGGCATCCGCGGCCGCGCCAAGCATCAACGCTTCGCCGCGCAGTCGGCGAGGGTCGGCGGCGAGCTGGTGGATGCGGTCTCCAATGTCTGGACCATCAAGGCCTTTTCCGCTCGTGACCGCGAAGCCGAACGGCTGGCGCAGGAGATCGGTTACGAAGCGCGCGCTCAACGTCGCAGCTGGATGTACTTGGAGAAGGCGCGGTTGATGCACGACATCTGCCTGTCGGTGATGGCCGGCGGCATGCTGATCTGGGCGATCAACCTGTGGATCGCCGGCTCGGTGACCGCTGGCGACGTGGTGCTGGTCAGCGCGCTGACGTTCCGCATCCTGCATGGCTCGCGCGACCTGGCCCTGGCGCTGGTGGATAGCACCCAGCAGATCGGCGCGATCGACGACACCCTGCGCATCATCGTCCAGCCGCACGGCCTGGAAGACAGTGATGCGCAGCTGTTGCTCGCCGAAGGCGATATCACCTTCAAGGACGTCAGCTTCAGCTATCCCGACCGTGGCGCGGTGTTCCGCCATCTCGATCTGCACATTCCGGCGGGGCAGAAGGTCGGCGTGGTGGGTTCGTCCGGGGCCGGCAAGTCGACTCTGATCAACCTCATCCAGCGGCTGGATGACGTGCAGGACGGACGCATCCTCGTCGACGGCCAGGACATCCGCAGCGTCAGCCAGGACAGCTTGCGCGAGAAGATCGCGGTGGTCCCGCAGGAAACTGCGCTGTTCAACCGCAGCATTCGCGAAAACATTCGCTACGGCCGGCCCAGCGCGACCGATGAAGAGGTGGTCGAGGCCGCGCGCAGCGCCTTCTGCGATGGCTTCATCCGCCAGCTTCCGCAGGGTTACGACACCATGGTCGGCGAGCGTGGGGTGATGCTTTCCGGCGGTCAGCGCCAGCGTCTCGGCATCGCTCGGGCGTTTCTCAAGAACGCGCCGATCCTGATTCTCGACGAGGCCACTTCGGCACTGGATACCCAGTCCGAAGCCGAAATTCAGGTGGCGCTCAACGATCTGGTGCACAACCGCACCGTGGTCGCGGTGGCGCACCGGCTGTCGACCCTGGCGAGCTTCGACCGCGTCATCGTGCTGCGTGAAGGGCGCATTGTCGAGGACGGCCCGCCGCATGAATTGCGCAGCCGTGGCGGCGAGTTCGATGCCTTGTGGCGCATGCAGGCCGAAGGGTTCAAACAGCAACCCGATCCGGCTGCATGAAACGCGTCGCCGTGGCCTCGCGCAGCCTGCGCGAGCTGGGATACGACCCGGACGAGCAGGCGCTGGAGGTGTTGTTTCACAACGGCTCGCTGTATCGCTACGAGCAGGTGCCGGCGGAGGTGGTGCAGGCGCTGCTCGAGGCCGATTCGATGGGGCGCTATTTGAATCAGGTGTTCAAGGCCTGCGACTTTCCCTATCGACGGCTCGATTGAGCCGTTGCGCTGAACTTCCGTGCTGCTATGCGGGCCTCAAGCAGACAGGATGCGTCACTACCGAGCGGAGGCTCCTCAGACCAAAGGGGATACATTCATGTCGGATCATCACACCTACAAGAAGATCGAGATCGTCGGCTCTTCGCGCACCAGCGTGGACGAGGCGATTCAGAACGGTATCGCCGAAGCCAGCAAGACGCTGCGCAACGTCGAGTGGTTCGAGGTCGGCGAAGTCCGCGGCCACGTCGAGAACGGCAAGATCGGTCATTTTCAGGTCACCATGAAGATCGGCTTCCGCCTCGCCGACAGCTGATCGCTTGCCGGCCGCCCGGCTGCCGGAAGGCGCCTGCGAGCGGCTATGGTCAGGCCCCGGCTGTCGGCGTCTGGCCACGGCTGCGTTCGTAGCGACGCAACAGCGGCTGGGTGCTGAGGCCGTGGATCAGAATGCTCAGTGCCACCACCGGGATTACCAGCTCGATGAGCTGCTCGGCTTCGTCCGGCAGCAGGCTGTGGGTCACCGCGTAGCTCAGGTAGTAGAGGCTGCCGATGCCGCGGATGCCGAACCAGCCGGCGGTCAGCCGCTGGGTGCGATCCAGATAGCGACGCGGCATCAGCAGCCACACGCTCAATGGCCGGATCACCAGGAACAGCGCCAGCGCCAGCGGCACCGCGCGCCAATCCCAGTGCACCGACACCAGCACGCCGAGCATGGTCACCAGCAGCACTTCCAGGCTGCGCTCCAGCTGTCCGCCGAAGGTGAGGATATCGCCCATCATCACCCCTGCAGCCATCTTCGGTTCGGCGATGCGGTCGCTCTCCAGCGATAGCTCCCGGGGCGTCAGGCCGCCTTCGACCAAGTGCGGTACGGCGTGCGCGATCAACTCTTCGGATGGCGTTTCGGATTTTTTCGCCACTGATACTTCGGCACGGCGCAAGCCCAGCCCTGCGGCGAATACCGCGAGAAAACCCCAGGCGCCGATCAGCTCGGCACCAACATAGGCGAGGGCGATCAGTGCCAGCGCCAGCGAATCGTTCGGTGACATCGAGGTGTCGGCGTGCCGGGTCCGCAGGTAGATCGCCAGCTTGCCGATCAGCTTGCCCAGCATATAGCCGAACAGCAGCCCAGCCGGAACGGCCCAGACCAGGCGATGCAAGGCCCATTCGCTGACCCAGCCCAGCGCCAGGGTTTCCTGCTCGATCAGCAGCAGGCCGAACACCACGAAGGGAAACGCCGTGCCGTCGTTGAAGCCGGCCTCGCCCGACAGGCCGTAGCGCAGGTGATCGCTGTCGCGAGAATTGTTGACCTGCACCAGGCTGGCCAGCACCGGGTCGGTGGGTGCCAGAATCGCGCCGATCAGCACCGCCAATCCCCAACTAAGGCCCAGCAAGTAGTGGCAGAACAGCGCGACACCGGCGATGCAGGCGAGCATCACCGGACCGGCGAGCACGTAGGCGCTTTTCCAGGCTGGATGTTGCAGCGGCATGCGCAGTTTAAGGCCGCTGACGAACAGCGACACCAGCACCGCGACTTCGGTGAGATGCACCATCCAGCCAGCGATGTGGAGAAAATCCATTTCCCACAGGCCGATGCCGAGCTGCCCAATCAGCAGACCGAAGCCGAGATAGATCAGCGAGGTGGTGACCGGCAACCAGCGCAGGTAGGCCGATGCCAGGGCGAGGATCAACAGCAGGACGCCAAGCACGGCCATCCATTGGAGGAAATTCATGCAGTGTTCCGAAGCGGTGCGCCGGGGCTTCTTCCACGGCACGGATGCCTTATTCGACCAGCTCCCTCGGCGAGGTTCAGGACGCCCGGCGAATGGCACGACCATCGCTGCCTGCGCGTCAGCCGTCCAACGTCCGGAATTGCCCGCGCTTATCCCTGTCACTAAAAGGCGACCCGAACAACCTTTTTCAACCTGGCTGCCGCGCGCTTGTGGCAGCGGAGCGGAGTATTCATGGCAGATTCGAAAGTGGCTCTGGTGGTTGGCGCCAGCGGCATCATTGGTCACGCACTGGTGGAAACGCTGCTGGAGGACGGCAGCTGGAAGGTCCGCGCCGTGCGCCGGTCCTTCGTCCCCGATGTCGAGACGCTCAACCTCGACCTCACCGACGCGGCGGTGACCCGCGAAGCCCTCGCCAACGCCGGTGACACCACTCACCTGTTCTACGCCGCGCTGCGCCCGGACGCGAACCTGGGGCGCGAGGCGCAGATCAATGGCGCCATGCTGCGCAATCTGCTGGACGGCTTAAAGGCGGCCGGTGCCAATCTGCAGCGCGTCGTGCATTACCAGGGCGCCAAGGTCTACGGCGTCCACCTGGGCCCGAGCACGGCGCCCTTCTACGAGGACGAGACGCCGCGGCATCTGGGTCCGAACTTCTATTACAACCAGGAAGATCTGCTGCGCGAACGCGCCGAGCAGGGCGACTTCGAGTGGTCGATCCTGCGCCCCGACGTGGTGGTGGGCGACATCGCCGGCAACCCGATGAACATCGCCCTGGTCATCGGCGCGTTCGCCGCGCTCAGCCGGGAGACCGGCGTGCCGCTGCGTTTCCCAGGCTCGGTCCGCACCTATCGTGGCGTGCTGGCGCAGCTGACCGATGCGCGCTGGCTGGCCCGGGCCAGCCTTTGGGCGGCGCTGGACCCGGCCGCGCGCAACCAGGCGTTCAACCTGGTTGGCGAGCCGTTTCGCTGGGAGCGTATCTGGCACAAAGTCGGCGAAGCGCTGGGCCTTGAGGTCGCCGAGCCGCTGCCGTTCTCGCTGGCCCGGCAAATGCCGGAGATGGCCGATGTCTGGCAGCGGCTCGCCGAGCGCCACGGCCTGCAACCGGTGCCGTTCGACAAGCTGGTGGGCTGGCCCTTCGGTGACTTCATCTTCAACACCGAATTCGACATGGTCTCGGACATGGGCAAGATCCGTCGCGCGGGTTTCACCGAGGCCGTCAGCACCGAAGACTGCCTGATCGGCGCGTTGCGCCGGCTGGGTGAGAAAGGCTACATCCCCGCATTCACCGACCTTTCAGCCACGAGGAGCATTCAATGAAAGCCATAACCTACGAGCGTTACGGCGAGCCCGACGTCCTGCAGCTCAGCGAACAGCCCATGCCCAAGGTGGCGCCTGGCGAGGTACTGATTCGCGTGCGCTGCGCCGCAGTGAACCCGGTGGACTGGAAGCTGATGTCCGGCAAGCTCGATGCGGTGATGCCGACGTTCTTTCCAGTCATACCCGGCTGGGACGTGGCCGGTACGGTGGAGGCGGTGGGCTTCGACGTGCCCGAATTCGCCCCAGGCGATGAAGTGCTGTCCTACGCACGTAAGGATTTCGTCCAGGGCGGCACCTATGCCGAGTTCGTCAGCGTCCCGGCGCGTGCGGTGGCGCGCAAGCCGGCCGCGCTGGGCTGGGAAGAGGCGGCCGGGCTGCCGCTGGCCGGGCTGACGGCCTATCAGCTGCTTACGCGGCTGGACACCCAGCGCGGTGACGTGGTGCTGGTGCATGCGGCGTCCGGTGGCGTCGGCGTGATGGGGGCGCAAATCGCCCGTAACTTGGGTGCCCGCGTGATCGGTACGGCGTCGCAGAAGAACCACGCGTTCCTCGGCTCCCTCGGCATCGAGCCGGTGGAATACGGCGACGGCTTGGCCGAACGGGTGCGCGCGCTGGCGCCGGACGGTGTCGATGTGGTCGCTGATTTCGTCGGCGGCGTGCTGCCAACGACCCAGGCGGTGCTGCGCGCGGGCGGACGGCATGCCTCCATCGTAGACGATTCGGTGCAGCAAGCCGGCGGGCATTACATCTGGGTACGTCCCAGCGGCGAGGATTTGCAGGTGTTGGCGGACATGGCCGCTGAGGGCCGGCTGGAAGTAGCCATCGCCGAGCGCTTTCCACTCGAGCGAGCAGCCGACGCGTTTCGCCTCAACCAGACCGGCCATGTGCGCGGCAAGATCATCGTGCAGGTGGCAAACGACTGATCGAAGATATGGCGCCTGGCACTCGGCCAGGCGCTGCGATGGCGCTCAGCGCAGCCCGGCGAGAATATCGAAGGCGCGGTGGCGGTCGGCGGCTTCATAGAAGTCGCAGGTGAAGATCAGCTCGTCGGCCTGCGTCTGTTCCAGCAGGATCTCCAGCCGCGCACGGATCTTGTCCGGCCCGCCGATTAGCGCCATGCCGAGGAAATTGCCCACCGCGTCCTGTTCGTGCGGCAACCATTTGCCCTGCATGCTCGGCACCGGTGGCACCAGGACCAGGCTTTGGCCACGGATCAGTGCGAGGATGCGCTGGTAGGCGGTGGTCGCCAGGTGCTCGGCTTGCTCGTCGGTGTCGGCGGTCATCAATGGCACGCCGAGCATCACGTAGGGTTTTTCCAGCACCTCGGAGGGGCGGAAGTTCTCGCGGTACAGGCGAATTGCCTCATGCACGTAACGCGGCGCGAAATGCGAGGCGAAGGCGTAGGGCAGGCCCTTGGCGGCGGCCAGCTGGGCGCTGAACAGGCTCGAGCCGAGTAGCCAGATCGGTACGTTGCTGTCGACGCCGGGCATCGCGATCACGCGTTGATTGCGCTGCCCTGGGCCTACGAGAAACTGCAGCTCTTCCACGTCTGCCGGGAAATCGTCGGCGCTGCCCATGCGGTCACGGCGCAGGGCGTGGGCGGTGAACTGATCGGCACCCGGCGCGCGACCCAGGCCAAGATCGATTCGTCCCGGATAGAGCGCTTCCAGCGTGCCGAACTGTTCGGCGATGACCAGCGGCGCGTGGTTGGGCAGCATCACCCCGCCGGCGCCCAGGCGAATCCGCGAGGTGCCGGCCGCGAGATAGCCGATCAGTACGGATGTGGCGGCACTGGCGATACCGTCCATGTTGTGGTGCTCGGCTACCCAGAAGCGCTCGAAGCCGAGCTTTTCGACATGCTGGGCCAGCGCCAGGGAATTGCGCAGCGCGAGGCCGGCGTCGCCATCATCGCGGATCGGCGCCAGATCAAGGGTGGAAAAGCGGGTGTGTTCGATACGGGACATCGTCTATCTCTCTGCAGGCGGGGACGGCTGACGCAGGCGACTCAGCGGCAGTGCTCGGCCTCGGCGCGAGCCAATACGTTGTGCTGTTCGTCGCGTAGCCAACCCTGCGGCGTGAAGCCCAGCGAGCGCGCCTGGAACAGGTAGCGCCGCCCGGCCTGGAAATCGTCATAGCGGATGACCATGGTACAGCGCAGGTACTGGGTGTCGCCGAATTCGCCTAATCCGCCACTGCTGATTTCGAATTCATAGCGTGCTTCAAGTTCATGGGCGCCCGGGCTGACCTGGAAATAGCGGCCATCGGGTGTGCGTTTATCGTCCAGACGGTCGGACATGAAGATGTCGCTGGGTTGTGCGCTCAGATCGACCCAGGCCATGCCCGGATCGGGCGCGGGCAGCGGGCCGGCGCAGCCGGACAGGCTAAGCGCCAGGAGTAGTGCGAATGGCAGACGCATAATGATTCCTCCGGAAGACCGCAGGATCAGCACGCGCTGTCGCGGTCAGCCATTGAGCCTGAGCCAGATGGGGCTCTTTTTCAACGACTGCTCCGCGG
>DPSI01000325.1 GCA_003527165.1 Pseudomonas sp. | reverse complement strand
GTCGGAAAACCGTGAGCTGCGCATCGCCTTCGCCAGGTTGCGCGCGGCGCGGTCGATTCGCGACGACGCGGCCAACGACCGCTTTCCAACCGTAACCGCCGGCGCCACTGCCGAGTACGGCAAGGCGCAACAGCCGGGCTTCAGCGACGAGCGCAGCAACATCGAGCGCTACGACCTGGGCCTGGATATGGCCTGGGAGCTGGACCTGTTCGGGCGCATCCAGCGGCGAATCGAATCGAGCGAGGCACAGAGCGAGGCCGCAGAAGCCGAGCTCTACCAATTGCAGGTGAGCCTGATCGCCGAACTCGTCGATGCCTACGGCCAGCTCCGTGGCGCACAACTGCGTGAACGTATCGCCCGGGAGAATCTCGAGAACCAACGTGATTCCCATCGACTGACCGAACAGCTACGCGACGCAGGCATGGGCAGCGAGCTGGACGTGCTGCGCGCGGATGCGCGACTGGCGGCTACCGAAGCCAGCCTACCCCAGTTGCAGGCGACGCAGGCCCGCGCCCGCAATCGCATCGCGACCCTCCTCGGCCAGCGCCCGGATCAGCTTGGCGTCGACCTGTCCTCTCGTGAGCTGCCGGCAATAGCCAAGGCGTTGCCGATCGGCGATCCCGGCGAACTGCTGCGGCGTCGGCCGGACATTCTCGCCGCCGAACGGCAGCTGGCGGCCGCGACGGCCAACGTCGGCGTGGCGACGGCCGATCTGTTTCCTCGGGTGAGCCTGTCGGGCTTCTTGGGCTTCATCGCCGGCCGCGGCTCGCAGATTGGTTCGAGCGCTGCGCAGGCCTGGGGCGCCGCGCCCAGCATCACCTGGGCAGCATTCGATATGGGCAGCGTGCGAGCCAGGCTGCGCGGCGCCGAAGCGGATGCCGAAGGGGCGTTGGCAAGCTACGAGCAGCAGGTGCTGCTTGCGCTGGAGGAGTCGGAGAACGCGTTCAGCGACTATGCCCATGCCCAGGCGCGGTTGCTCTCGTTGCTGCGGCAGTCCAATGCCAGCCGAGCCGCCGCGCAACAGGCGCAGATTCGCTACCGCGAAGGCACCGTGGACTTCCTTGTGCTGCTCGATGCCGAGCGTGAGCGCCTCGCCGCCGAGGACGCCCAAGCCGCGGCCGAAGTCGATCTGTACCGTGGCATCGTCGCGCTCTACAAGGCATTGGGCGGTGGTTGGCAGCTGGCCAGCAGCTAACGGCCAACCGCCCCGCGCCACTGCGTCGCGCAGGGCTACGGGTAAAGCGGGCAAACTGTGATCCATGCCCGCTCTCGCTCATCCAATTGTGAATTTTGCGAGAAAGCGCTTTAGGTGGTTCGGCTTATTTGGCATAACGTCCCGTTGAAGCTCAAGCGCGTCTTCGGACGTAATGCCAACCAACCAAAAATAAGAGCCTTTCAATGATCAAGCCGATCATCACCCTTGCCGGTCTGGTGCTAGCGCTAACCGCGACCGCCGTCGAGGCCGAACCGATTGTCATCAAGTTCTCTCATGTCGTCGCCGAAGATACCCCCAAGGGCAAAGGTGCCCTGCTGTTCAAACGACTGGTCGAAGAGCGCTTGCCCGGTCAGGTGACCGTCGAGGTCTACCCCAACTCCACGCTATACGGCGATGCCAATGAACTGGAAGCGCTGAGCAACAACGACGTTCAACTGCTGGCACCTTCGTTGGCAAAATTCGAGAAGTACACCAAACAGGTGCAGGTGTTCGACCTGCCGTTTCTGTTCGATGACCTGGAGGCCGTTAACCGCTTTCAGAAACGTGCCAAGGGGCGCCAGTTGCTGCGCTCGATGGAAAAGGAAAACATCACCGGCCTGGCCTACTGGCATAACGGTATGAAGCAGTTGTCGGCAACCAGGGCGCTGCGTCTGCCGAGCGATGCAAAAGGGCTGGCGTTCCGTATCCAACCCTCTGCGGTTCTGGAATCACAATTCGTCCAGGTGGGTGCACCTACGAAAAAAATCGCTTTCGCCGATGTCTTCGCTTCACTGCAGAACGGTACCGTCCAAGGCGCCGAAAATCCCTGGTCGAATATCTACAGCAAGAAGATGCATACCGTGCAGCCTTACATCACCGAGAGCAATCACGGTGTTCTCGATTACATGCTGGTAAGCAACACGCGTTTCTGGTTCGGCATTCCGCACCGCGTTCGCACCGAGCTCGAAGGCATCATCGACGAAGTGACCTACGAAGTGAACCGCGCCGCCGAGGAGGCCAACCAGGCCCATCGCGAGCGCATTCGTCAGGCCGGCACCTCGGAAATCATCGAGCTTACCGCTGCCGAGCGCGAAGCTTGGCGCGAAGCCATGCGGCCGGTCTGGCAGCAATTCGAGCCAGTGATCGGCGCCGACATCATCAAGGCGGCGCAGACGGTGAATCGCAAGCAGCGGGATTGATCGACGCAGCAATCAAAAAACCAGGCAGGGGCCTGGTTTTTTTTGGCTTGGACGCCCGCTTATTGCAGGTCCGGTTCACCCTCGAGCCGCTGAATGTCCCAGCCACCGCCCAGCGCCGCGATCAGCTGCACGCTGGCCGTCAGGCGATCGCCTAGTAATAACAGGTTGGTGCGTTCGTTGTTCAACGCGGTGGTCTGCACCGTCGCCACGCTGAGGAAGTCCACGGTGCCGGCGCGATACTGGTTTTCAATCAGGCGCAGCGACTCCTGCGCCGCTTCTAGCGCTTCACGCTGTACAACCGCTTCCTCGGCCAGGACGCGCAGCTGCACGAGGTTGTCTTCGACTTCACGGAAGCTGTCGAGAACCGTCTGGCGATAGGTAGCCACGGTCTGGTCGTAGCTGGCTTCGGCCGCCTCGAGATCGGCACGGCGGCCCCCGAAATCGAGCAGTGTGACCGCCAGCTGCGGCCCGAGCGACCAGAAGCGGTTGGGCAGGCTGATCAGATCGCTGAAACTGCTGTTGCGATAGCCGCCACTGGCGCTCAGCGTCAGGTCCGGATACCAAGCTGCTTCGGCCACGCCGATCTGAGCGTTGGCGGCCATCACCTGGCGCTCGGCCGAAGCGATGTCCGGTCGGCGCTCCAGCAACTGCGATGACAATACCAATGGCACGTCGGGCAACGCTGGAATATCGCGCCGTTCGGCGATGTCCAGTTCCGATGGCGGCACACCGATCAGCACCGCAATGGCATGCTCCATCTGCGCGCGTTGCCAGCGCAGGTCAATCGCCTGGGCCTGGGTACTTCTCAGTTGAGTCAGCGCCTGGCTGACGTCCGATTTCGGTACGATACCGGCCTGGTACTGGTTTTCCGTCAGGCGCAACGAACGAGCGAACGCCTCCACCGTCTGATCCAGCAATCGCTGCTGCTCGTCCATCACACGCAGCTGCAGGTAGGTCTGAACCAATTCCGATTGCAGGCTCAGGCGGACCGCTGCAAGATCCGCCGCGCTGGCCTGCATGTTCGCCCGATTGGCTTCCAGGTTGCGCCGCAGCCGACCCCATACGTCCAGTTCCCAAGACGCATCGAGCCCTACTTCGTAGCTCTCGCTTACCCCACCGCTGCCGATGGTGCCCTGTGTGCTGCTCGTCGAACGGCCCTGCCCTCCACGTGATACGCCGCCACTGGCGCCCAAGGTCGGGAACTGCAGTGACCGCGCGCCACGCACCAATGCACGGGCCTGCCGATACTGCGCCTCGGCCGCTGCCAGGTTCTGGTTGGAGACGTTGAGCCGCCCGACCAGTGCATTCAGTTCGGTATCGCCGTAGAGCGCCCACCAATCGCTGCGCTGCAACGTATCGGCGGGTGACGCGGCTTTCCATCCTTCAGCTTGTTTGAACTCAGCGGCCACCGGCAGATCCGGGCGCTGATAATCGGGGCCGAGGGTACAGGCGCCCAGCGAAAACGCCGCGACCAACAGGGCCAGCGGACGCAAGGGGTGCTTCAAACGCAACGAACTCATAGCGGATTTTCCAGTGCGGCGTCGGTGCGTATACCGCGCCAGCCGTTGAAAC
>DPSI01000131.1 GCA_003527165.1 Pseudomonas sp. | reverse complement strand
ACAGCTCGTCGAACGCCAGCCAGGCGGTGGCCTGATGCCGTGCAGAAAGACACAACGGACGGCGATTTACCTCCACCGGTACGTTGCGCTCGGCAGACGGCGGCAGCTGCAGCCGACACTCAACCCAATCGGCCTGGAAATCCTCCGCGACCTGGGCGAACTCGCCCCACACATAGCCGCCTTCAGCGCGTTGTCGGTAATCCTCGCCTCCGTCCAGGTTGTGGATTTCGAATCGGCGCTCAATCAGTTCGATCGCCGGCTTGAAGCGGTCCCGGTAAAGCGGATTCGGACACAGCGCCCGAGGCGGGTAGTTCGACGTGGCAACAATCCCGATATCTTGCTCGACCAGATGCTGCAGTAGCCGACCCAGCAGCATCGCGTCGCCAATGTCGTGTATGTGAAATTCGTCGAAGCACAGCAGACGGGTCTCCGCTGCGATTTCGCTGGCAATCAGCGCCAGCGGATCCGGCCGCCCCGTGATCTGCTTGAAGCGCTCCTGAACCTCCTGGAGGAAGGCGTGGAAATGCACACGGCGCTTGGCCTGGAGCGGCGCCGCAGCATAAAAGGCGTCCATGACGAAGCTCTTGCCGCGACCGACGCCACCCCACAGGTAAACGCCGGTTTTCGGCGTGCGCAACCAGCCCCGCCGTCCACGCAGCCAGCCGTCCAGCCACCGGGCGAGAAGCTCGATAGCGACAGTTTGCGCAGGGTCGGCATGATATCCACGGGAGGCGAGCAGCGCATCGAACGCCTGTTCGATCTTCTGCGCAACGGGTTCGCCGGGCTGCTCACGCGTCCCCTGCAGCACATCAGAAGTCAAAGAATACGGTCTCCCCCTCCCCCTGCAGGCGAATGTCGAAGCGGTAGGCCAGTTGGCCATCGACTTCGCAGCGCCGGGCAATCAGGGTTTCGCGACGCTGCGCCCATTCGATGGAGTTGAGTACCGGATCCTTGCCATTGGCTTCGGCTTCGTCATCGAAATAGATCCGCGTGTGCAGATGAATGTTGATGCCTCGCGCAAACAACGACACGTTGATATGCGGCGCCATGAGCTCGCCCATACGGTTCTTAACGGCCCCTGGCTTGACGGTTTTCACGGTCCAGTCACCAGCATCGAAGGTGGTCGCCGTACGGCCGAAGCTGTTGAACGGCTGCTGCGGATCAAAACGGCTCTGGTAGACACCGGCGTGATCGGCCTGCCAGAACTCCAGGAACGAGTCGCGCACCAGGTGCCCCATGCCGTCAAAGACCTGGCCAATCAATAAGATGTGCTCACCCGGCGCCTCGGGCTTTGCCAGTTCGTTCCAGATTTCCAGCTCGCGAGCCGGGTTACCCGCCGCAGCGAGCGCCAGACCGATGTGCACATAGGGGCCGGCGGTCTGAGAAGGGGTTTCCGGCAGAAGTGTTACAGGCATCGTCGTCTCCTTCTCAGTGGTTTGGGAAATGTGTCTTGCGCTGGCCGCGCAGCACGATATCGAAGCGATAAGCCAGACAATCCATGGGATTGGCCATGCCCATGTCCAGCTTGGCAATCAGGCTCTGCACCGCCTCGTCGCTGATGGTTCTGGCAATCGGGTACAACGGGATCAACGGATCACCCTCGAAGTACAGCTGCGTGATCAGGCGAGTCGCGATTGACGGGCCGCTGATGGACACGTGGATATGCGCCGGGCGCCACTTATTAGGACCGTTGCGCCATGGATAGGGTCCGGGTTTGATGGTACGGAACACGTAGTTACCGTCGCTATCGGTCAGGGCGCGACCGACGCCGCCGAAATTCGGGTCCAGCGGAGCGATGTAGCGGTCATTCTTGTGGCGGTAGCGTCCGCCAGCATTGGCTTGCCAGATTTCAACCAGCGTATGCGGGATCGGCTTGCCGTACTGATCCATGACCCGTCCGGAAAGAACGATGCGCTCGCCGATAGGCAGGCCGCCATTGTTGAAGTTCAGCAGCAGATCGTTGTCGTGCGGGCCAAATTTCAAATGTGAGAAATCCGGGCCGGTGGTTTCGGAAATGGACGGTGCAAGCGTAATTAACGCCTGTTGCGGCGAGCGGGCGACCGAAGTCTTGTAGTCGGGCGTCAGCGCTTTGGGATGCCGGGTACGGTCGCGCGTGACGAACAGGCTGGTGTCCAGTTCGGACATGGCGAGCTCCTTTATTGGAATTGGAATGGCGTCTGATCAGGCAGCCCTGAGTATGCGACAAGGCGCCACAGGGCAGAATTGAAAAGTCAGGCGACATGCATAACCATATGGTTATGGATCAGCGATAGCGCAGGGCTGCTTCGCGTAGCGCTTCGCAGCACCACTGCATCGCCAGGCTCGCCGGCAACGTCGGATTGGTGCAAATGCCGACCGAGCCGCCCGGCTCCTT
Organism: Pseudomonas sp.; assembly: GCA_003527165.1. Taxonomy (GTDB): domain Bacteria; phylum Pseudomonadota; class Gammaproteobacteria; order Pseudomonadales; family Pseudomonadaceae; genus Stutzerimonas. The sequence continues at coordinate 2,587 of DPSI01000131.1, read as the reverse complement.
GATTCCCAAGTCCACCTCGCTCAGCTCACCGGTGGCGAGGTCCTCGCGCACGGCATCCAGCGGTGCGACCCAGACCGCATCACTGACCCGGACATAGTGCCGGCTCAGCGCCACCGACAGCGTTTCCAGCCGCCGTGGCGGCGGGCTGATGCCCAACTGAATGAACAGGCTGTCGGCATGGCGGCGAATGGTTGTACCACTTTGCGGTAGCACCAGCGGAAATTCCCGCAAGCGGCTAGGGTCGCCCTCCAGCAATGCGTGGCCGGGACGAACCACGAGGGTCATGGATTCGCTATACAGATGTTCGAAACTGAGCCCTTCGATCTGTGGCGCATCGGTCATGCGCCCCACCACTAAATCCAGCTCGCCGCCGCGCAACTGACCCAGCAGGTAGGCGCTAGGTCCCGAGACGACGCTGACCACCAACGCCGCATGCTGGGCATGCAGGCGCCGCACCACGTCCGGCAACAACGAACTTTCCACAGTCGACAGCGCCCCCAGACGCACCACACCAGCCTCGTGCTCACCGGCGCGCAGGCTGCGCACCCCCTCTCGCAGCGCCTGCACGCTCGGACCTGCGTAGCGCAGGAACGCCTGTCCGGCGGCGGTCAGGGTCACGCCTTGTTTGCCGCGATCGAACAAAGTGGCGTCCAACAGCTCCTCGAGCTCCTTGAGTGTCTTGGAGATCGCCGGCTGGCTGACCGACATCGCCTCCGCCGCCCGAACCAGGCTGCCTTGACGGGCAACTTCGATGAAGCACAGCAGGTGACGGTACTTGATACGGCTGTCGAGATTCACACGAGCGACCCTAGATTGCGTTGTCGAGGATGAGCCAACGCATTGTCCCTGAAGTCGCACCGGCACCATAACCAAATGACAGTAAATTTCGCGTCGCCACGAAACTGTCCGATTACCGAACACAGTTTATAAAAGTCCAAGTTATAGCCGGATATCGCCATTAACCCGGGCGGCTGGTGCGACAAGAATGTCGATCATCTCGAACCAACAGGCGCAACACGCCGCGAACAACAAACGAGAGGGCAGTCATGAAAACCAGCGTAGCCATCATCGGCGCGGGCCCGTCCGGCCTGCTACTCGGCCAGCTTCTGCACAAAGCCGGCATTCCCAACGTGATCATCGAACGTCAGAGCGCGGATTATGTACTGGGCCGCATCCGTGCCGGTGTCCTCGAGCAGGGACTCGTCGATCTGATGCGCGAGGCCGGCGTAGCCGAGCGCATGGACCGCGAAGGCATCGTCCATGACGGCGTCGAGCTGGCCTTCGCCGGACGCCGCGAACGGATCGACCTGAAAGCCCTGACGGGCGGCGACACGGTCATGGTCTATGGCCAGACCGAAGTCACCCGTGACCTGATGGAAGCGCGGCGCGACAGCGGCGCGCCGGCATTCTACGAATCAAGCGACGTGCAGCTGCATGAGCTGAAGTCCGACGCGCCCTACGTCACCTTCACGCACAACGGCGAGCAGCTGCGCCTAGACTGCGATTACATCGCTGGGTGCGACGGGTTTCACGGCGTGTCGCGTAAGACGATTCCCGAACAGTCCCTTGAGATATTCGAGCGGGTCTACCCGTTCGGCTGGCTGGGGCTGCTCAGCGATACGCCACCGGTCCATGACGAGCTGATCTACGCCAACCACGCGCGCGGCTTCGCGCTGTGCAGCATGCGTTCCGCCACGCGTTCGCGCTATTACCTTCAGGTAGGTCTGGATGAGCAGGTGGAAGACTGGTCGGATGAGCGCTTCTGGGACGAGCTCAAACGCCGCTTGCCCGAAGACATCACGACCCGGCTGGTAACCGGCCCATCGCTGGAAAAGAGCATCGCCCCGCTGCGCAGCTTCGTGACCGAACCCATGCAATACGGCCGACTGTTCCTGGTCGGTGACGCCGCCCATATCGTCCCGCCCACCGGTGCCAAAGGGTTGAACCTGGCCGCTAGCGACGTGAGCACGCTGTACCGCATCCTCAGCAAGGTGTTCAAGGAAGACCGACGCGACCTCGTCGAGCGCTATTCACCAATCTGCCTGCGGCGCGTGTGGAAAGCCGAGCGTTTTTCCTGGTGGATGACGTCATTGCTGCATTGCTTCCCAGATACTGACGGCTTCAGCCGACGCATCCAACAAAGTGAGCTGGACTACTACACCAGCACCGTTGCCGGGTTGACCACCATTGCGGAAAACTACGTGGGGCTGCCCTATGAGCCGATCGAGTAGCGTGACCCGCGCGCTCGCCGGCTCGCTGGGCAGTGCCCGCTGGGGGTGTTAGCGTTATCGCTTTGCGCAGAGGCCACGCGATGGGAGTCCGTCCCGCGAACGTTCCGGTGTTCAAGCTCTACGGCGATCGATTGGAGTGGACCACGCCGGATCTGCTGCATTGCGAATCCATTCCCGAGCGCAGCCGCCTGCATGATTGGGAAATCAAACCCCACCGTCATGGCGACCTGGTGCAATTGCTGTACGTGCGCAGCGGCTGGGCCGAGATCGAGATCGAAGGCGTGCAGACACGACTTCAACACCCTGCAATCCAGGTAGTACCGCCGCTGTGCATCCACGATCGGAAGAGCGGTTCA
>DPSI01000538.1 GCA_003527165.1 Pseudomonas sp. | reverse complement strand
ATCGACTGGGAAGCTACCGAGAAAGCCGTTCTTGACATGCATACCAAGCTGAAGGATGTGCTGCCCAAGCGCGCCCGCGGCTGACAACGAGCTATACCAAGGAAGAAACGCCGCTTGCCGGCGTTTTCTTTTTTATTCGCTATCGATGCTGTCTGTTGAATGGCCTTTCCGTTCGATATACCACTCCACATACGAACAGGACGGAATCACCGTGTAGCCCTCGCGTGCGGCGTAATCCAGCGCGTGCTGAGCCAACACAGCGGCGACGCCGCGACCGCGAAGCGCATCAGGCACGAACGTCCGATAGATATCCAGGGTCTGCTTACCTAAATCAACGTAAGCCAGATAGGCGCGATAGCCGTCCACAGTGGTTTCGAACTGGTGACCCGTTCGATCATGGTGGATGGTTAGTTTTTCGGTCATCTCGCCTCCTCTGCAGGCATGCCTGCCCTTTTGACGGGAGAGTGCGTGCGAGGCCCGCACATTCCCCATTATTGTTGTTAGCTGGACGATGCATGCTACCGCTATATAAGACTCGGCTTCAATTGTTTAAGTTGGTAGTGCTCGGTGGCAAGGCGAGCGATATATCGCTCACTTGCCGAAACGCCCGCGAGTGCAACTTTTCAGGCGTCCGAACGGTCCATGTAACGAGTGCAACGGCTGGCTCTGATTGTTTTTCAATCAACTTGGCCGGCGGGTACCGTGAAAAGAACGAGCTTGCAGAAAAATTGTGGTAACGGCTGCTTGCCTCAGTTTACTTAGCACAACTTATCGGTAGTATGTGCGCGCCAACTTTCCATAACGGAAGTTGCCATGGATTTCATCCTTAAGGGGAACACGATGAACAACGTTCTGAAATTTTCTGCTCTGGCTTTCGCCGCCGTTCTGGCCACTGGTTGCAGCAACAGCATGACCAAAGAAAGCGAAGCCCGTCTGACCGCGACCGAAGACTCCGCTGCCCGTGCTCAGGCCCGTGCCGACGAAGCGTACAGCAAGGCCGACGAGGCTCTGCAGGCTGCTCAAAAGGCTCAGCAGACCGCTGACGAAGCCAACGAGCGTGCGCTGCGTATGCTGGAACGCGCCAGCCGCAAGTAAGCTTCAGGCGATAAAAAAGCCGACCTGCAACCAGGTCGGCTTTTTTTGTGGGCGCTCGAGAGCCACCTCGGCTCATCGGAGCCTCAGAAAATCGGCTCTTCGTGGTTGGCCAAGGCTTGCCCCTGTTCGGCGATCTGGATGGGCAGACCGTCTTCGCCAGCGATGATTTCCCGCACCATTTCCCAATCCAATTGCAACACGCCAGCCGCTTCGTCGCGCTTCAACAGCGTATTGACCACCACCGCGTGCTTATCCATAAGCGTCATGTGCTTGTCCTCGTCCTGCAGAGGCGTATGCGCCTCCAGGTAGACCTTGCCCTCGCTCACACCGAACTTGTAAGGCTCGTCGATAATACGCACCGGGGTGCCGACCTTGACCAACCCGGCCAGCTCCAGCACGTTGTGATTGAGCATGCGAAAACAACCGTGGCTGACACGCATGCCAATGCCGAACTTCTTGTTCGAACCGTGGATGAGATAACCCGGCAATGCCAGGCTCAGCTTGTACGGACCAAGCGGGTTGTCCGGCCCTGGCGGCACGACCTTCGGCAGCGGATCACCCTCGGCGGCATGTTCGTCTCGAATCGACTGCGGCGGGTACCACGCCGGGTTGCCGGTCATCGCCGAGATGCGAGTATTACCTACCGGCGAACCCCATCCTTCCCGCCCGATTCCGAGTGGAAATGTATGCACCACGTTTTCGCCGTTCGGATAGTAGTACAGGCGGTATTCAGCCAGGTTGATGACGATACCTTCGCGTGGCCCGGACGGAAGAATGTAGCGAGTCGGCAGAATGATGTCGGTACCTTCGCCGGGCAACCAGGGATCCACCCCCGGATTAGCCGCGACGAGCTCCAGATAGCCCAGATCGTGCGTTTCGCCCAGCGCCGCGAACGTGTCTTCGTACTTGGCCTTGATGACCTGAATCTGCCCAACCACGTCCTCGCCTTCCGGAGGTAGCGGCAATTCGAGCGCCGCGGACTGTCCGGCCAATAGCAAAGCAGCGAATGACACACAGGAGGCGACTGCAGACGCACTTGAGAGCATTCAGGGTTTCCTTGGAAGAGGGTGATCGGGTTGCCAGCGATTGTACTCGAAGCGACAGCAACCGCCGAGCTACCAGACGCTGGCGGCAGACGGAAGGCCCTTGCGCTGCGCGCTGAGCGCATCACGGCATGCCGAACAGAGTCGGCGATCCTTGAGCACCGAGCGCTCCAGGTCCTGCCAGTGGGGCCGCGCAGGTAGAAAACCACCGCAGAGCGTGCGATCAACCCGACCGCTCAACTCCAGCTGCCGCAGCGCCAGATGCAGGCGATTTTCCCGGCAGGCGAACAGGTCGAACTGCTCGTCCGGCACGATTAGGCGATAGGCAAAAAGGGTCCAGGCTGGGCGCGGCATCTGAGGCTCCGATCGAGGGGCGCGACAGTAGCCGCGCACACGCCTCAAAGCAAGGGTTCGAGTACCGGCCAGACGTTATCGAGCAGCCTTTGCTGCGCGCCAGCCGTAGGATGGATCCGGTCGGATTGCATCATGCCTTCGACCCCGCCTACGCCTTCAAGGAAAAACGGCACGTAAGGCAACGCCTTTTCCTTTGCAAGGGAGTCGAACGTCTGAGCGAACGCCGTCGTGTAGCGCTGCCCCAGGTTGGGTGGCAAACGCATACCGAGCAGTAGGACCTCG
>DPSI01000096.1:823-9733 GCA_003527165.1 Pseudomonas sp. | reverse complement strand
TAGGGCGTCGGTGTCATCGGCGACGTAGGCGTCCACCAGGCCGCTGGCATGGCGCTGCTCGCCGCCGGTCAGGCTCCAGATGAAGGGGCGATCGCGCGGGTCGTATTCCTCGAGGCCGGCTTCCTGCTCGATTACCTGCGGGCCGTTCAGGCCGAGACGCGCCTCGCGGGTCACCATCAGGTAGCTGCACAACCCGGCGGCGATACCCATGCCACCAAAGCAGCCGACCGAACCTGCCACCACACCGATCACCGGTTGATATTCACGCAGCTCGACGATCGCGGCCTGGATCTCGGCGATGGCGGCAAGGCCCAGATTGGCTTCCTGCAGGCGCACGCCGCCCGTCTCCAGGAGCAGCACGGCGCGGGTAGGCGTGCCGTTGCGGTTGTCTTCCACCGCCAATTCCAGCACGCCAGCGATTTTCGCGCCGCCGACCTCGCCCATGCTGCCGCCCTGAAAAGCACCTTCGATGGCCCCGATCACCGCCGGCTGGCCATCAACGGTGCCCTTGGCCACCACCACGCCGTCGTCGGCCTGGGTGACGATGCCCTGCTTCGGCAGCCACGGCGAGGTGACGCGATCAAACGGATCGAGCAGTTCTCGGAAGCTGCCTTCGTCAAGCAGCGCGCGGGCACGCTGGCGGGCACCGAGTTCGACGAAGCTGCGCGACTTGAGTAAACGGGCCACGTTGTTAGCAGACGAATCAGTCATGGCCGACCTCCTCCAGTCCCTGCTCCAGGCGCAAACGCACTACGCCGGGTGTGGCCCCAAAATCGTGAATGTCGATGTTCAAGGCTGGCGGCGTCTGCTCGCGGAACATCCGTTCGAACAATTGCTGCCAGCGCTGCTCAGCGCCGTTGACCGAGGTGACCACCTGGATCGCCAACTTGCCGGCCTGGCCGGGCTCGAGCAGCACTTCCAGATCGCCCGAGCCGACCACGCCGACCAGGGCCTTGCCGCGGGCGGGTTGCCCGGCGGCGAATTCGAAAGACAGGGTTTCCATGATCAATTGCTCCCAATCGGCGCCGGTGCGGCGGGCGCCAGGCGGTCGAGGAAAAGGGTGGCGGCCAGCAGGTCGGCAGCGCCGCCCGGCGAGGCGTTGAGCGCCAGCATGTCGCGGTCCAGCGCGTGCAACTGCCGGCGGCCGGCAAGGCTCGCGGCGCCACCGGCGGCGAGCACGGCGCGGGCGCCCTGCTGCATGCGCTCCAGGCCCTCCAGCCCGGCCCGGTGCAGGACGCAGGTGTCGGTCAGGCCACTCATGATCGCCAGCAGCGCATCGAGCCGGGCGTTCTGTTCAGCTGCGCCTGCACGGCGGCTGGCCAGCAGCTGCGGCAAACCGTGGTCGATGACGGCGGGAAAGCCGTGCTGCGCCTGTTCCCGCGCGCCGAGCACGCCGTAGCGGCGGCAGACCCGCGCACCATGGCTGTCCGGGTTGTGGGGCGCGGCCGGGTCTTCCAGCCGGGCCAGGGCAGCGGCAGTCATGGCGATACGCGCTGCCGACGCGCCGCGCTCCAGCATCGCCGCCGCACTGAGCAGGCCGAGCGCCCAAATGGCACCGCGGTGCGTATTCACGCCGCGGGTGACGCGCAGCATTTCCGCTTCGCCGTCTCGGCCCAGCTGGCCGAGTGTCTCGCGCAGCGGCTGGCCGATTTCGCCAATGAGCTGCGCTGCGTCGGCCATGGCGGCGAAGGCCGGCCACAGCGATTGCGCCGAGGCATGCATCAGGCCCAGGTGCAGGTCGTCGTGCGCGCCACTGCCGCGCCGGTCGACCAGCCCCGGCTTGGGCGACAGGTCGGCCTCGTCGATTAGCGCTTGGACCGCCAGGTCCGCCAGCCGCTCGGCCAGCGAGGGCTGTGTTGCAATGAGTGCGCTCATCACCAGCTCCTGAATTTCGCAGGCGGGTTGTAGAGGCCGCCGGACCACTCGACCAGCTCGGCGATGCTTTTGGCCGCGAGCAACTCGCGGGTCGCGTCGTTGCGGCGGATGCCGAGGTCTTCCGGCAAGGCAATCAGCCCTTCGCGGCGCATGCGTTCGGTGTCCTTGGGGTTGTGGCGCAGGCCGATGCTGGTCACCCCGGCCACCGCGGCGATCATCGCCTGGCGCTCTTCCAGCGAGCGTGCCTTGTACAGGTAGGCGATGCCTTCCTCGGTGAGCAGGTGGGTGACGTCGTCGCCGTAGATCATGATCGGCGCCAGCGGCATGCCGCTCTTCTTCGCCACCTCGACCGCATCGAGCTGTTCGACGAAGGTGGGTTTGCCGCCTTCCTGGAAGGTCTCGACCATCTGCACCACGAGCTTCTTGCCGCGCTCGAGCAGGGTCACCGGGCCTTCGCCGCCGGGGGTGGCCATGTCCAGCCAGGCCGGCGTCGGATGGCGACGGCCGCGCGGATCGTGGCCCATGTTCGGCGCGCCGCCGAAACCGGCCAGACGCCCACGTGTCACCGTCGACGAGTGACCATCGCCATCGACTTGCAAAGTGGCGCCAATGAACAGGTCCACCGCGTACTGCCCGGCCAGCTGGCACATCATGCGGTTGGAGCGCATCGAGCCGTCGCGGCCGGTGAAGAACACGTCCGGGCGCTGGGCGATGTAGGTTTCCATGCCCAGTTCGGTGCCGAAGCAGTGCACGCTCTCGACCCAGCCGGTCTCGATCGCCGGGATCAGCGTCGGGTGCGGGTTGAGCGTCCAGTTGCGGCAGATCTTGCCCTTGAGCCCGAGGGACTCGCCGTAGGTCGGCAGGATCAGCTCGATGGCGGCGGTGTTGAAGCCGATGCCGTGGTTGAGCGACTGGACGTTGTGTTTTTCGTAGATGCCGCGGATCGCCATCATCGCCATCAGCACGTGCACCGGCTTGATGTGGCGCGGGTCGCGGGTGAACAGCGGCTCGATGTAGAACGGCTTGTCGGCGAGCACCACGAAGTCGACCCAGCTGGCCGGGATGTCCACGCGCGGCAGGTCGCGCGGGTCATCAACGATCTGGTTAACCTGGACGATGACAATGCCGTCGGAGAAGGCGGTGGGCTCGACCAGCGCTGGGGTGTCTTCGGTGCTCGGGCCGGTGTAGATGTTGCCTTCGCGGTCGGCAGTGAAGCCGGCCACCAGCGCGACGTTGGGGATCAGGTCCACCAGCAGCCGCGAATAGAGTTCGATGTAGGTGTGGATGGCGCCGACTTCCAGCAACCCGTCTTCGAGTAGCTGGCTGATGCGCAGGCTCTGTGGGCCGGCAAAGGAGAAGTCGAGTTTGCGCGCGATCTGCCGCTCGAACAGATCCAGGTGCTCGGCGCGGCTGACGCTGGGCATGATCATATGCAGATCGTGCAGCTTGCCGGGATCGACCCGGGCCAGCGAGCGCGAAAGGAAATCCGCCTGCTTCTGGTTGTTGCCTTCGAGCACCACCCGATCACCCGGGGCGATCAGCGCTTCGAGCGCCGCGACGATCTTGTCGCTCGGCAACACCACGCCATCGGCGAGGCTGCGCACCTGGTCGAGACGCCGGGCTTTTTCAGCGCGACGACGCGACCACTGCGGCGGGGGGGATATTGTTGTTGTCATGCTGACTCCACAGGTTTCCGCTTCGTGGAGCGCACAGTAGGGAGATGACCGGAGAGCCATCAATCAAGCGTGGGAGGTTTTCATTACGCTGTGGTTAACGATGCAGCAGAACCGGACGTTACAGCCAGCCGAGGGTGGCGCTGGCGAGCAGCAGATAGCGGCCGCCCTTGGCCAGCGTCACCAGTAGCAGAAAGCTCCAGAGCGGTTCACGCAGGGTTCCGGCGACCATTGTCAGCGGGTCACCAATGATCGGCACCCAGCTCAACAGCAGCGACCAGCGACCATAGCGGTGATAACGTCGCTGGGCGCGCTCCAGCTGCTGCTCACTCACCGGAAACCAGCGCAGGTGACGCAGCCGCTCGACCGAACGGCCCAACAGCCAATTGACCAGCGAGCCCAGCACGTTACCCAGCGTGGCCACCCCTAACAGCATCGCAGGAGAAAAATTACCGCCGAGTAGCAGCCCCACCAGCACAGTTTCCGACTGTGCGGGTACCAGCGTGGCAGCAGCGAAGGCAGCGATGAACAGACCGAAGTACGCGGTTAGATCGACCATGGTCGCTGGAGGCTCATGACATGAACGGCACAAAGCGCCGACTCGCGGGCAAGGCCGCTTTTGCTGCAATGACCGGTGCCGAGCCGAATCGCCCTGCTGTCACCGCCCAGGCTGCGGACGAAAGCCCGGCACCGCTGCTGGACGGTCCACTCGGGCTGCCGGTTGCGTGCAGTTGAGGTCACGAAACGGCTGGCCGTTGAGCAGCTCCCAACCGTGTCCAGGTGGGCTCTGGCGGCAAATGACGGTACCGTCGGTCTTGCTTTGCCATTGGTAATAGGGCGCCGGACCGGCGACCGCCAGCAGTGGAAAAAACAGGCTGAACGCGATAAGAAAAGCGCGCATGACAGAACTCAGTGAGGAGCTGGCGCCACTTTAACCGGATCGGCGGCCCGCGCAAGCACCATCCAGCGCGCTCAGTCCCAGACCTTGCGCGCCTCGCGCATGAATATTTCGACGGTTTTCGGCCCGATCCCCTCGAACTCGGCCAGACGCTTTTCCAGGTCCTTGCCGTCCTTGCTCTGCTCGCGGAGGTTGCCGAGCTTGCCGCCGTATTCGCTGTTGAGCTTGTTGCACAGCTTGAGCAAGCGTTCGGCGGTCGACTCGTCATAGCGTACGTAACGCCCCTCGCCGAGCATGTTCACCAGTTCCTGCCAACTGCAGTTGCAGAGTTTGCGCGGAGTGTCGCGACGATGTTTGTCGACGATCACCCGATAGGCCTCCGCGGCGATGTCCTGCTGGATGCGTTTGCCAAACAGGAAGCTGGCAATGAACCACTTGAACAGTTCGCCCTCTCCCTTCTCGATCTCGATACCGAGTTCCTTCGCGCTGATCTCGCTTGCCATGATGCACCTCGCCTGAAAGGGGACTTCCTCATGCGACGCCACGGCACGCGCCGGGTTTCCGAAACTCCCAGGGCATACATAGGCAATAATCCGCCTACCGACCTACGCAGATAGGCGGTTTTTCGCCCATTTACCTCGTAAAAGCCTGAGAAGGCCGCGTGCCAGGGCCCTCACGCCTGATGGCACGGCTCGTGCTATGCCTGTATTGCCCGATGCGATCAAAGACAAGAAAACCCGCACAGCGCACCCCTGCTTTCCCTAGGAAAGCCTATCCGTGTGTTTTCGCCCTTCTTGTCCGCTTGCAGCCTTATGGCTGCGACTGATCGTCTATCGTCAGTTCTGCGAAACCAATAACAACGAAACGGAGAAACACAATGAGATTGACCAAACGCTTCAGCCTGCTCGCTGCCGCAGCGGCCTTTACCGCCAGCACCGCCGCTGTTGCCGCGCCGACCTTCATTAACATCCTGACGGGCGGGACCAGCGGTGTGTACTACCCGATCGGGGTAGCCATTTCCCAGCTGTACAGCAACGGCATCGAAGGCTCGAAAACCTCCGTGCAGGCAACCAAGGCTTCGGTCGAAAATCTCAACCTGCTGCAAGCCGGTCGTGGCGAGCTGGGGTTCGCGCTCGGCGATTCTGTGGCTGACGGCTGGAATGGCGTGGAAGACGCCGGCTTCAAGGCTCCGCTGAAGAAGCTGCGCGCCATCGGTGGCAGCTACCCGAACTACATTCAGATCGTGGCCAGCAAGGAGTCCGGCATCAAGACGCTGGCCGACCTCAAGGGCAAATCGCTGTCCGTTGGCGCTCCGAAGTCCGGTACCGAGCTGAATGCGCGCGCCATCCTCAAGGCGGCCGGCCTGAGCTACGAAGACATGGGCAAGATCGAGTACCTGCCATTCGCCGAATCGGTCGAACTGATCAAGAATCGCCAGCTCGACGCCACCTTGCAATCAGCCGGTCTGGGCATGGCAGCGATCCGCGATCTGGCTTCGACCATGCCGCTGAACTACGTCGAGATTCCGGAAGATGTGGTCGCCAAGATCAACAATGCTGCCTACCAGGCCGCAAAGATTCCGGCGGGCACCTATGACGGCCAGGAAGCGGACGTACCGACCGTTGCCATCACCAACATTCTGGTGACCCATGAAGGCGTATCCGATGACGTGGCGTACCAGATGACCAAACTGCTGTTCGAAAGCCTCGACCAGCTGAGCAAGGCCCACTCGGCCGCCAAGGACATCAAGCTGGAAACCGCCACCAAGGCGCTGCCGATCCCGCTGCATCCGGGTGCCGAGCGCTACTACAAGGAAGTCGGCGCACTCTGAGTGCGTCAGGGGCGGCAGCAGCCGCTCCGACTCCCGGTTCGCGAGTGCATCCGCACTCGCAGCCGGAATCCCGAACCGACCTTTGCAGAGATGCTAGTAAAACCAGCGTGTGTTCACGGCAGGTTTTGTTAGCAGCTCTACGCGACCACGCTTTATCAGCTCGAGGCATTTCATGAGCGAATTACAACAAGAACAGGGCTTGGCTGGCAGCCCTGCCGAGTGGCCCAAGGCACTGTTCTATGTCGCCCTGCTGTTTTCCACGTATCAGATCATCATGGCGGCGTTCCACCCGGTATCGAGTCAGGTCCTGCGTGCCGGGCACGTCGGTTTTTTGCTGATGTTGGTCTTCCTGAGCTTTCCGGCCAAAGGCAACGGGCGCCCCTGGCAACCGCTGGCGTGGGTATTGGCGCTGGTCGGCATGGGGACGGCGTTTTACCAGTGGTATTTCGAGGGCGATCTGATCCAGCGTTCCGGTGATCTGACCACCTTCGACTTCGTCGTCGGGGTGATCCTCATCGCGCTGGTGTTCGAAGCCGCTCGCCGGGTGATGGGCATTGCATTGCCGATCATCTGCGGACTGTTTCTCGCCTACGGCCTGCTGGGCGAATATCTGCCGGGCGACCTGGCACATCGCGGCTATGGTCTGGACCAGCTGGTCAACCAGCTCGCCTTCGGCACCGAAGGCCTATATGGCACGCCAACCTATGTGTCGGCCACGTACATCTTCCTGTTCATCCTGTTCGGGGCCTTCCTCGAACAGGCCGGCATGATCAAACTCTTCACCGATTTCGCCATGGGTCTGTTCGGCCACAAGCTCGGCGGACCGGCGAAGGTTTCGGTGGTGTCGTCGGCCTTGATGGGCACCATCACCGGCTCGGGCGTCGCCAACGTCGTCACTACCGGCCAGTTCACCATCCCGCTGATGAAACGCTTTGGTTACCGAGCGGCATTTGCTGGCGGGGTCGAGGCGACGGCGAGCATGGGCAGCCAGATGATGCCACCGGTGATGGGGGCCGTAGCCTTCATCATGGCCGAAACCATCAACGTACCCTTCGTCGAAGTGGCCAAGGCCGCGCTGATTCCGGCGCTGCTGTATTTCGGCTCGACGTTCTGGATGGTTCATCTGGAAGCCAAGCGCGCCGACCTCAAAGGCCTGCCTAAAGATCAGTGCCCGAGCGCCTGGACGGCCGTGAAAGAGCGCTGGTTTCTGCTGATTCCGCTGCTGGTGCTGGTCTGGCTGCTGTTCTCCGGACGCACGCCCATGTTCGCCGGCATCATCCGCCTGTCGCTGACCGCCATCGTGATCCTTGGCTCGGCAATCATTCTGAAGGTCTCGTCGTTCGGCTTACGCATTGCCTTCTGGATCGCCCTGGGGCTGCTCTGCGCAGCGTTCTTCCAGCTGGGAATCGGCGTGATCTTCGGGGTCATCGCGGTACTCGTGGCGGCCTGCTGGTTCGTCAAGGGCGGCCGCGACACCTTGGTGATCTGCCTGCACGCTCTGGTCGAAGGCGCCCGCCACGCCGTGCCGGTGGGGATCGCCTGTGCCCTGGTTGGCGTGATCATCGGTGTGGTTTCGCTGACCGGCGTGGCTTCGACCTTTGCCGGCTACATCCTGGCGGTCGGCAAGGACAACCTGTTCCTTTCGCTGATCCTGACGATGCTGACCTGTCTGGTGCTCGGCATGGGCATCCCGACGATCCCCAACTACATCATCACCAGCTCGATCGCCGCGCCGGCATTGCTCGACCTTGGCGTGCCGCTGATCGTTTCGCACATGTTCGTCTTCTACTTCGGCATTCTTGCCGATCTCACGCCGCCAGTGGCGCTGGCCTGCTTCGCCGCCGCGCCAATCGCCAAGGAGCGCGGGCTGAAGATCAGCATGTGGGCCGTGCGAATCGCGATAGCGGGGTTCGTGGTGCCATTCATGGCCGTCTACAACCCGGCGCTGATGCTGCAAGGCGACAGCCTGTGGATGACCGCGTACATGCTGTTCAAGGCAGCCTTCGCCATCGGTCTATGGGGCATCGCCTCGATCGGCTATCTGCAGCGGCCGCTGACCTGGTGGGAACGCCTGCTTGGATTTGCTGCTGGCGCGACGCTGATCATGGCCATGCCGATCACCGATGAAATCGGCTTTGGCATCGGCGCCCTGCTCCTGGCACAGCATATCGTGCGGGCACGGCGGGCCGGGCCGGCACTGGCATGATCGGACTCTGCCTGGGCTTGGCCGGGGCGGTGTGGGCACAGGTGCCTACAGCGGACTTTACCCTGGCCTGGACCCATACGATCGAGAAGATCCGCTGGGAAGAGGATTACCACGTGACGCCGGACGGGCTGCTGCTCGGCGAAGCGCGGGTGAAGGGCTCAGGAGCCGGAATGGAAATCCCGGATGGCGCCGAACTGCGCGACGGCACCTGGCACTATCAGCGCCAGCTCCCGCCGTTGCAGCCGCTGCGTGTGGGGCGAACCCCCGAAGCAGGGGATTACCAGCTGTGCTTTGACCAGCGTTGCCACGCGATGAGCGAATGGCTCGGCCCGCCAAAAGCGGACCGGCCCGCGCTGGAACTCTGGAGTTGCACCGCCTCAGCGGAAGACTCTATCTGAGCTGCGGCCGGTTCCCGGCCGCCTCAGCC
>DPSI01000096.1:0-657 GCA_003527165.1 Pseudomonas sp. | reverse complement strand
GTTCCCGGCCGCCTCAGCCCTCTCCTTCCAGTTGCTATGCCCCGTTCGTTTCCAGCAACGCTTCGCGCCGAACTGCAGCCGATCGCCGCGCCCGCAGCTTGCGCCACCAGATCACCACCCCGGTGACCGAGAGCACAGCGATCGCCACACCCAGCACGGCAATCAGAATGCGTCCCGGCAGGCCGAGAATCCGTCCGCCATGGATCGCCGGCTGCAGCATGTGGAACTGCTCGCCGAGCGTGCCCTGCCCCGGAATTTCCTGCCCCAGTAACTGGCTGCCATCACTGCCATGAAAGAACAGCCAGGCGTTGCCCTGGTTGCTGTCGTGGTCACCGAAACCGGCGCCGTAGAAGTTGTATTCAAAGCTGTAGTACAGCTCGCCGATGGGTTCGCTCAGACCCAGCTCGGCCGCGTGCTGCAGAGCGAAATCATAGGCCCGATGGAAGTCGTACTGGGTCATACCCAACTCGTCCTTGGGCAGCTTTCCGCGCGCCTCGTAAACGCTCGGTTCCACAGACGAAAACAATGAAACCACTGGTTTGAATACCTGTTCGGGCAGATTCATCGCGATGCTGCTGACCGCCACAGGTGTGAGCAGCAACCACAGCCAGAGCCCACTGGCACGATGCACGTCATGGTTGAGGCGCTGACGCTTGA
>DPSI01000095.1:3009-7551 GCA_003527165.1 Pseudomonas sp. | reverse complement strand
ACAGGAAGCATCCGCATGATTGACCAACCGCCTCCGTTACCGCCCGGTGCCGACGCCGAATCGCGCCGCTCAGCCGTCTACCTGGTCATGGCGCAGATTCCGCCGGGCAAGGTGGTGAGCTATGGTGAGCTGGCGGCCATGGCCGGACTCGGCCGTGCCGCACGCTGGGTCGGCAGGCTGATGTCGCAGTTGCCCGACGGCACCAGCCTGCCCTGGCACAGGGTGATCGCCGCCGGCGGTCGGCTCAGCCTGCCAGCCGGCAGTACTGCCGGGCACGAGCAGCGCATGCGCCTGAGCGCCGAGGGGATAACCCTCATCAACGACCGTGTCGACATACGTCGGCACGGCTGGCATTCGGCCGAGCACAGCGGGTAGAGTGCGCGCTTCATGTCTATCTCCGTCCTGCCATATGTCCCGTGAAACCTGGCGTACCGCCCTCGCCGCCTATGCCAGCCCCGCCTCACTGACGCTGTTGGTGCTCGGCTTCGCCGCGGGCCTGCCCGCGATTCTGGTGTTTTCCACGCTCTCGGTGTGGCTACGCGAAGCGGGTGTCTCACGCGAAACCATCGGCTTTGCCAGCTGGATCAGTCTGGCCTATGCATTCAAGTGGGTCTGGTCGCCGATGCTCGACCAGTGGCGGCTGCCCTGGATCGGAGCCCTGGGACGCCGCCGATCCTGGCTGGTACTGTCACAATCGGTGATTGCCATCGGCTTGATCGGCATGGCGCTGTGCAACCCGCAACACAACCTGCCCATGCTGATCGCCCTGGCTGTCGCGGTGGCCTTCGCCTCGGCGACCCAGGACATTGCCATCGACGCCTACCGCCTGGAAATCGCCGAGGACAAACTCCAGGCAACGCTGGCCGCCAGCTACATGACCGGCTACCGAATCGCCATGCTGTTGGCCAGCGCCGGCGCGCTGTTTCTGGCCGAATGGCTGGGGTCGACCAATGTGGAGTACAGCCAGACCGCCTGGGCCACGACCTATATCGCCTTTGCTCTATTGATCCTTCCGGGCCTGGTCACCAGCCTGCTGATTCCCGAGCCGGAGGGCGCCGCGCCGCTGCCCAACGAGCCCTCGAAATACAGCTTCAACCATCAGTTGGCGGGAGTCGGCTTGCTGCTGGTCCTGCTGATATCCGTGCCGGCGATGATCAACGCGCTGATCGCACAGGCCTGGCCGCGCGCAACCTTGTATCTGCTGTTGATCATTGGCTCGCTGTCGCCCTGGGGACGCGCGCTGCTGGTTCCCGTTCGACAGATGCTGCATCAGGCCGGTCAGCGCCAGCGTCCGGCGCGGTTCGACTTCGTGCATCAGGCGGTCTCGGTGATCGTGCTGATCATCCTGATGGTATCGACCACCGGCATGTTCCAATCCTACTGGGGCGGTTACTGGCCGCGCGGCACCATGTACCTGTTGATCTGCTGGGGCTGCTTGTCCGGTCCCGGCCGGATACTGATGGGACCGGTCCTGACGCCCATCACCGACTTTATCCTGCGCTATCGCTGGCAGGCACTGCTGCTGTTGGGGCTGATCGCCACGTACCGGATGTCGGACACCGTGATGGGCGTCATGGCCAATGTCTTCTACATCGACCAAGGCTTCAGCAAGGATGAGATCGCCAGCGTCAGCAAGCTGTTCGGACTGATCATGACCCTGCTCGGTGCGGCTTTCGGCGGCCTGCTGATCGTACGCTTCAGCATTCTGCCGATCCTGTTCGTCGGCGGGGCCGCATCCGCCGCGACCAACCTCATGTTCATGCTGCTAGTGGAGATGGGCGCGAATCTGAACATGCTGATCGTCACCATCTCCTGCGACAACTTCAGTGGCGGCCTGGCCTCCACCGCCTTCGTCGCCTACCTGTCGAGCCTCACCAACCTGAAATTCTCGGCGACGCAGTACGCCTTGCTGAGTTCGCTGATGCTGCTATTGCCCCGCCTGCTAGGGGGCTACTCCGGCGTCATGGTGGAACACCTTGGTTACAGCGACTTCTTCCTGGTCACCGCATTGCTCGGCGTACCGACGCTGGTGTTGATTGCGTGGCAGTGGTCACGCAGCCGCCGGCAGCCGGACAGCGCCGATCCGCTGGCCACCAGCGAGCGAAGCTAAAAAAGCCGGCAATTGCCGGCCTCTCTTTTTCTGATTGAACCTCAGCTCTGAACCAGATGCACCACACGTTGCGGAAACGGTATACCGATCCCCGCCTCGTCGAAGCGCTCCTTCACCCGCTCGGTGAAGCTGAAGGTCACCGGCCAGAAGTCACCGGTCGCCACCCAAACCCGCAGCGACAGATTGACCGAGCTGTCGCCCAGCCCGGTCACGAAAACCACTGGCTCGGGATCGCGCAATACACGTTCATCCCGCGCAATTTCCAGCAGGATCTGGCGCGCCAGCTTGATATCCGCGCTGTAGTCGATGCCGATATTGACATCGGCGCGACGACGCGGCTCGCGGGAATAGTTGGTGATGTGTCCGTTGGACAGGCTGCCGTTGGGCACCACGATGGTCTTGTTGTCGCCCGACTTGAGGATCGTATGGAAGATCTGGATCGAATGCACCGTGCCAGCCACACCCTGGGCCTCGATCCACTCCCCGACGCGAAACGGACGGAACAGCAGGATCAGTACCCCACCGGCGAAGTTCGCCAGACTGCCCTGCAGCGCCAGACCGATGGCCAGACCGGCCGCACCGATCACCGCGATGAACGACGTCGTTTCCACCCCGATCATCGACGCCACGCTGACCAGCAACAGGATCTTCAGCACGATGCTCGACAGGCTCTCGATGAAGCCGTGCAATGAAGGATCCACCTGGCGTCGCTGTAGCAGGCTACCGACCTTGCTGACGAGTTTGTTGATCAGCCACCAGCCAATCAGAAAGGTCGTCAGCGCCAGCAATAGCTGAGCACCGTATTGCAGAACGATCGGCAACCATGCCTCGGATAGATCGACCAAATAATCGACACTGAAATCCATCAGTGGAAATCTCCTCGGGGAACCGAGCGTGCCGTCAGGCAGGCCGCTCGGCTAAAGCGGGAAGGCACACAAGGTGCCTGGGGAATTAGTCGCGGAAGTTATTGAACTGCAACGGCATGCCGAAATCCTTGGCCCGCAGCAGGGCGATGGCCTCCTGCAGATCGTCGCGCTTCTTGCCGGTCACCCGAACCTGTTCACCTTGGATAGCCGCCTGCACCTTGAGCTTGGCCTCTTTGATATGAGCGACGATTTTCTTAGCCAGCTCCTTGTCGATGCCTTCGCGCAGCACGACGTCCTGCTTGACCGATTTGCCGGACGGATAAGGATCCTTGAACTCCAGGCACTGGATATCGATCTTGCGCTTGACCAGGCTCAGCTTGAGGATTTCCAGCATCTGTTCCAATTGGAAATCGGCATCCGCCGTCAGGTGGACCGTCAGCTCCTTGAGCTCGAAGGTGCCTTTACCGCGCAGATCGTAACGCCGGTCCAGTTCCTTCAGAGCATTGTCGACGGCGTTGGTGACTTCGTGCTTGTCCAGTTCGGACACCACGTCGAACGAGGGCATGGGCCTTCCTCCTATAAATACGGCGCAACGGTGTGACCCAGCGCGCTTAGCTTGACGATTCAAATGGGCGATCATTATAACGGCTCAGGCCGATAACGCCCGACCACCATCCTGTTACGGCAATCTCCTTAACTGAGCACATGAATGCCCAACCCTCAACTAAGCATCCTGGTGGTCGACGACGCCAAGTTTTCAAGCGTGATGATCGGCCGCGCCCTGTCCAAGGCTGGCTACGAAGACGTTCGCTTCGCCAATAGCGCCAGCGCTGCGCTGGAGCTCATCGAACAACGCCCGGCCAACGTTTTGCTCGCCGACTGGTTGATGCCCGAAATGGACGGGCTTGAGCTGACCACCCAGGTGCGTCAGCAGGACGAAATGTCCGATCACTACACCTACATCATGTTGCTGACCGGACGTGACGGACAGGACGTGCTGAGCAAGGCCTTCGATCACGGCGTGGATGATTTCATCGGCAAGTCGGTAATGAACGACCAGTTGGTACCGCGGGTATATGCCGCCGACCGGCTCTGTGGCTCGCTGCAGCGACTGATACGGGAAAACCGGTTGCTGACCGAGAACATAGCCAGCCTGGAAAAGCGCAACCTGATCGATCCGGTCACAGGCCTAGGAAACACCCGATACCTCCATCTGCGGCTTGGCGACAGCCTGCGCCAGATCGAAAGCCGTGGCGGCGCGCTGTGCTACCTGATGATAGGCCTGCCCGGTATTTCCAGTCAGCGAGAGCGCTTCGGCAAGCATTTTCATCAGGAACTGCTACGCGGTGTGGCCAGGCGCTTGCAGCAGCTGGTACGGCCGCTGGATGTCCTCGCCCGCCTGGATGAGGGTCGTTTCGGCCTTCTCACCCTGGTCGATGACTTGCGCGGTTGCTCGCCCAGCAGCTTCAAACGATTGCATGATGGGCTTAACCTAAAGGCATTCAAGACCAGCGAGGGCTTCATCTCGATCAGGGCCGGCATCGGTCTGGTCAGCGTCGATGCGAG
>DPSI01000095.1:2214-2829 GCA_003527165.1 Pseudomonas sp. | reverse complement strand
TGCGAGCACACTGCCCGTCGACCCGCTGCTGATAATCGAACGTGCAGAGGCCTTGCTGCCTGACGCATACACCACGGGACGCATCGTGCCCCTACGTTACGCAGAACCTGCCTGATGGCCATCACTTGGCACATTCTCGGAGCCGGCAGCCTCGGAGGGCTTTGGGCGACGCGCCTGTTCCGTGCCGGTGTGCCAGTGCGGATCATCCTGCGCAATCCGGAACGACTTGCCGACTACCGCGCCGCCGGTGGCCTGGGCCTGACCGAGAATGGGGTGACCAGGGTCTACCCCGTGCCTGCGGAGCTGCCTGACGCCACCGCACCGATCGAGCGCCTGCTGGTCGCCTGCAAGGCCTACGATGCGCAAGCCGCCATCGCCGAGGTGGCGCCGCGGCTGATCCGGGGATCGGAAATCCTCCTGTTGCAGAACGGCCTGGGCAGCCAGCAGGCCATTGCGGCACGCTGGCCGGGCAGCCGCTGCGTGTTCATCTCCAGCACCGAAGGGGCCTACCGCGAGGCCGGCTTCCGGATCGTCCACGCGGGCCAGGGGCAGAACTGGCTGGGCGACCCCGGTTATCGCTGCCCGCCGCCCTGGCTCGCCGAGCTGGACGCGGCC
>DPSI01000095.1:0-2054 GCA_003527165.1 Pseudomonas sp. | reverse complement strand
CTCGCCGAGCTGGACGCGGCCGGTATTCCCTACACCTGGACAGACGACATCATGAGCAAGCTCTGGCGCAAGCTGGCAATCAATTGCGCCATCAATCCCCTGAGCGTCCTGCATGACTGCCGCAACGGCGAATTGCTGGCTCACCGTGCTCAGTTGCATGATCTCTGCAACGAACTCGGCGGACTGCTCCGCGCCTGCAATCAGGGGGACGCAGCCGATGGGCTTGAAGACGAAGTCCTGCGTGTAATCGCGGCGACAGCCGACAACTACTCATCGATGCACCAGGATGTGCGAAGCGGGCGCCGAACCGAAGTCGGCTTTCTGCTCGGGCAGGCGTGCCGGGCCGCGCATCAGCAGGATTTGGCGACGCCCGAACTGTGCGGGTTGCTGGAGCGGCTCCAGGCGTTCCTGCGCCGTCACGGATTGCCCGCGGACTGAGGCACCGCTACCCTGCTGAACACATCCTTCGCCAGTGCCTGCCATGCCCCTGCGCCTTGAAAATCTGCCGGTCGGCCGCAAGTTGCTGATCGCCCTGCTCGTACTGCTTGCTGCGGTACTGCTGGTATCCAACCTCGCGTTCATCAGCGCGGCCTACTGGATCTCACGCCAAAGCGTCGCACCGCAGGCCATGCACACGCTCGGCGCGCTGCTCGCGACACCCGAACTGAGCAATCGCGCCCTGGATTCCGAAGCGGCCGCCGACGAGCTGTTGCAGAAGCTGAACGACTACGCCCCGCTGCGTGCAGCCGTGGTCTACGACAGCGCGGGCCGACGCCTGGCACAGCTGTATCGGGGCGATCCGCTGGACCTGCCGCAGCAGATCAGTGAGCTGCCGACATGGCAGAAGACCGAGATGCGCGCCAACCTGCTGGTGGAGCTACCGCAAACCGCTGGGCCTCCAGGTCACCTGCTGATCATCGCCAGCAGCGAACTACCCGGTGCCTTCTACACCGGTACCCTGACCGCCAGTCTCGCCATTCTCGTGGCCAGTCTGCTGCTCTGGGCGCTGGTTGCCCGACAGATACGCCAGCTGATCACGCGACCGATCCGCGACCTTGAAACGCTCTCCCGCCAAGTTACGCGGGAAGAAAATTATTCCCTGCGGGCGACGGCAAAGAACCAGGATGAAATCGGTCATCTGGCCGATGCCTTCAATACCATGCTGTCACGTATGGAGGCGCGCGAGCAGCAGCTCAAGCGTGCCCGTGACGATGCCCAGGACGCATTCGACCACGCTCAGGGCTTGGCGGAGGAAACCCGTCACTCCAACCGCAAGCTCGAGCTGGAGGTCCAGGTTCGCAGCAAGATCGAGAAGAAGCTGACCGGTTTTCAGAACTACCTGAACAGCATCATCGACTCGATGCCATCGGTGCTCATCGCATTGGACGAACAACTCTACGTGACCCAATGGAATCAGCAGGCCAGCGCGCTCTCCGGCACCTCCATCGAGGACGCACTCAATCAACCGGTATTCATTGCCTTCGAGCCGCTGAGACCCTTCCTGACCCAAATTCGACGCACCTCCGAGCGGCATCAGGTCGAGAAGATCGAGCGGGTCACCTGGACCTTCAATGACGAGCCCCGGCACTACGCGCTGACGCTCTATCCGCTGATGGGCGGCGGCGGGCGAGGCGTGGTCATTCGCATCGACGACATCACCGAACGTATCAACATGGAAGAGATCATGGTGCAGTCGGAAAAGATGCTATCGGTGGGCAGCCTTGCCGCCGGCATGGCACATGAGATCAACAACCCCCTCGGCGCCATCCTGCACAACGCGCAAAATATTCGTCGCCGCCTGTCACCGGATCTGGAGCGAAACCGCGAGGCAGCCGACGAAACGGGTGTACTGCTGGAGGCGGTGAATCAGTATCTGCAGCGACGAGAGATCCCGCAGTTGCTCGATGGAATCCAGCAGGCCGGCTCCCGCGCGGCCAAGATCGTCAGCCACATGCTGAGTTTCAGTCGCCTGAGCAACCGGCAACTGGCCGAATGCCAACTGACCGTACTGGTTGACCAGGCGCTGGAGATCGCAGGCGGTGATTTCGCGCTAC
>DPSI01000421.1 GCA_003527165.1 Pseudomonas sp. | reverse complement strand
GTTCATGGCGGAGAACATTTCACCGGCTCCAGCCTGATCGACGAAAACGTGCTCAAAGCGATCCGCGACAGCGCTCAGCTGGCACCGCTGCACAATCCGGCCAATCTGGTCGGCATCGACGCCGCCATCACCCTGTTCCCGGGTCTGCCGCAGGTGAGCGTATTCGACACGGCCTTCCATCAGACCATGCCTGAACATGCCTTTCGCTACGCCGTGCCAGAATTTCTCTACAAGGAACATAGTGTTCGCCGCTATGGCTTCCACGGCACCAGCCACAACTACGTCAGCAAGCGTGCCGCGGAAATCATCAATCTCCCAGTTGATGACAGCTGCTGGCTGACGGCCCACCTGGGCAACGGCTGCTCCACCTGCGCCATCGTCAACGGCGAAAGCCGCGATACCAGCATGGGCCTGACCCCGCTGGAGGGCCTGGTGATGGGCACCCGCAGCGGCGATGTCGACCCCAACCTGCACAGCTACCTCAACCGCACCCTTGGCTGGAGCCTCGAGCAGATCGACCGCATGCTCAACCACGACAGCGGCCTGAAAGGTCTGTCCGGCCTGTCGAACGACCTGCGCACACTGCATGAAGCCCGGGTTGCTGGTCACGCTGGCGCGAACCTGGCGTTGGAAGTGTTCTGCTATCGCCTGGCCAAGTCCCTGGCGAGCATGGCCTGCGCCCTGCCGAAGCTCGACGGTCTGATCTTCACCGGCGGTATTGGCGAGAACTCTGTCGCGGTCCGTAGCCGCACGTTGCAACACTTGAAATTGTTCAAGTTCGAACTCGACGAAGAAGCCAACGCACGCTGCACCCGCGGCGTCGGCGGAGAAATCCAGGCGGCAGGCAGCCCGCGCGTTCTGGTGATACCCACCAATGAAGAACGTCAGATCGCGCTGGACACGCTGGCACTGCTCGACGCCTGACAACGCGCCGACACGGATCCACGAACCCGACGCCCGGTTTGGGCGTCGGGTTTCGCCGACTCGACACCGCATCGCCCTTCGCTCGACAGGAGACCATCATGCATACGCTCTTCCTCGCCCCCTGTGGTTTTGGTGGCGGCCTCAATTCCGTCAGCCTCGGCCTGATCCGGTCGCTCGAACGTGCCGGGTTGAAGGTCGGCTTCTTCAAGCCCATCGCCCAGCCCTTTCCGCTCGACCAGGGCCGCGAGCGTTCCTGTGTGCTGGTGGAAAACACGCTGAATATTGCCTCGCCTGAGCCACTGCCGCTGGAACAGGTGGAGCGTCAACTGGCCGATGGCGAACTCGACCTTCTGCTCGAAGACGTGGTCAGCCGCTACCAGGAAGTGGCCACCGGCAAGGACGTGGTCATCGTCGAGGGCATGGTGCCGACCCGGGAGTTCAACCACACCTCGCGGATCAATACCCATCTGGCCAAGAGCCTGGACGCCGAAGTCCTCCTGATCGCCGCACAAGGTAGTGACACGCTCAAGCGCATGGCCGAGCGCATCGAGATCCAGGCCCAGCTGTTCGGTGGCGCCCGGGATCCGAAGGTGCTCGGCCTGATCCTCAACAAGGTCAAGAGCGACGATGGCGTGCCTGCATACATCGAGCGCCTGAAGGAGCAGTTGCCCCTGCTTGGCACCCAGGACTTTCAGTTGCTCGGCGCCATTCCCTATGCCGAGCGATTGAACGCGCTGCGCACCCGTGACATTGCTCAGCTGCTGGATGCCAAGGTGCTTCACGTCGGCGAAGCCGAGCGGCGCCGTGTCGGTAAGATCGTACTCTGCGCCCGGGCCGTCCCCAATACCGTGCAGCTGCTTCAGCCTGGTGTGCTGGTGGTCACGCCCGGCGACCGCGACGACATCATCCTGGCCGCGAGCTTGGCGTCGCTCAACGGCGTCGAGCTGGCTGGCCTATTGCTATGCAGCGATTTCGCCCCGGACCCGCGAATCCTGGAGCTGTGCAAGGCGGCACTCGACGGCGGCCTGCCGGTGATGACCGTGCAGACCGGCTCGTACGACACGGCCACCAACCTGTTCGCGCTGAACAAGGAAACGCCAGCCGATGACATCGAGCGTGCCGGCCAGGTCACCGACTTCATCGCCCAGCATCTGCAACCCGAACTGTTACATACCCGCCTCAGCGTGCCGCGCAGCGAACTGCGCCTGTCGCCGCCGGCGTTCCGCTATCAGCTGGTCAAACGTGCCCAGCAGGCGAACAAGCGCATCGTCCTGCCGGAAGGCAACGAGCCGCGCACCATCCGCGCCGCGGCCATCTGCCAGGAGCGCGGAATCGCGCGCTGCGTACTGCTGGCCAAGCCCGAAGAGGTGCAAACCGTTGCCCGTGAGCAGGGTATCAACTTGCCATCGAGCCTGGAAATTCTCGATCCGGAGCTGATCATCAACCACTACGTCGAGCCCATGTGCGAAATGCGCAAGGCCAAGGGGCTGACGCCCGACGATGCACGTGAGCAGCTCAAAGACACCGTCGTACTCGGCACCATGATGCTGGCGCTCGATGAAGTAGACGGCCTGGTGTCCGGGGCCGTGCATACCACCGCCAATACCATTCGCCCGGCATTGCAGCTGATCAAGACCGCGCCGGGCTACAGCCTGGTGTCGTCGGTGTTCTTCATGCTGCTGCCGG
>DPSI01000228.1 GCA_003527165.1 Pseudomonas sp. | reverse complement strand
CCGATCAGGCAGCCTTCGCCGACGGAAATGACAATATTGCCGCCGCCCGACAGGGTGCCCATGGTGGAGCAGCCGCCGCCCAGGTCGGAGCCCTTGCCGACGAATACGCCAGCCGATACGCGGCCTTCGATCATGCCCGGACCTTCGGTGCCGGCATTGAAGTTGACGAAACCTTCATGCATCACCGTGGTGCCTTCGCCCACGTAGGCGCCAAGACGGATGCGCGCGCTGTCGGCGATGCGCACACCCGCCGGAACCACGTAATCAGTCATCTTCGGGAACTTGTCCACGGAGACGACTTCCAGCAGGTAGCCCTTCAGGCGAGCTTCCAGCTGACGTTCGGCCAGCTCGGCCAGGTCCACCGCACCCTGGTTGGTCCAGGCGACGTTGGGCAGCAGCGGGAAAATCCCCGTCAGGTTTAGGCCATGCGGCTTGACCAGGCGGTGGGAGAGCAGGTGCAGCTTGAGGTATGCCTCGGGAGTGGAGGTCAGCGCTGTATCTTCGGCGAGCAGGGTGACCACCAGTGGACGCTGGCTTTCGGCCAGGCGGGTCAGTAGTGCGTGCTGTGCGGCGTCGAGCGGCTTGATCGCATCGGCCAGTTGCGCCGCTTGAGTAGTGCTGATGGCGATGGCCTGGTTGCCGCCTTCATAGCCGAGCAGCGGGGCGATGGCGGCGACCAGTTCTCCGGCCGGGTGCAGCAGCGGCTGGGCATAGAAGACTTCCAGCCAGCTGCCCTGACGATTCTGGGTGCCGACGCCGAACGCCAGGCTGAATGGAGTGTTGCTCATAGGAAATCCTTCTTATCAATCACGCTCGTCAGGACGAGCGGGTGTCAGTTCTTGGCTGCCAGCTCGGCAGCGTAAATGTCCGGCTTGAAGCCGATCAGTGTCTTATCGCCCAGGTCGAGTACCGGGCGTTTGATCATCGACGGTTGGGCCAGCATCAGTTCGATGGCCTTGTCCTGATCGAGGTCGGCCTTCTGCACGTCGTCCAGCTTGCGGAAAGTGGTACCCGCACGGTTGAGTACGATCTGCCAGCCGTGTTGTTCACACCAGGTTTTCAGATGGGCGCGGTCGATCCCGGCGCTCTTGTAGTCATGAAAGTCATAGCTTAGCCCCTGCTGGTCGAGCCAGGCACGGGCCTTTTTCATGGTGTCGCACGCCTTGATGCCGTACAGACAGAGTCCTTTGCTTTCGTCGGGCATAACAGCTCCGCATTCTCCGGCCAAACTGGACCGCGGATTATGCCACGATGAGACAAAGCCTGCCGTCTATCAGCCCGTGGCGCTGCTGTCGGTCTGGCTGAGCAATTCCTCGATCGCATGACCGTTGGTAGGACGCACGACACGGCCCAATTCTTCCCCTTGGCGCATCAGGATCAGGGTTGGCCAGAGCTTGACCCGGAATGAACGGCCGAGGGCGCGCCCCGGGCCATCCTCGATTTTCAGGTGACGGATGTCGCGCTCGGCCATCGCGCTGGACAGCAGGGGCTGTGCCGCGCGGCAATGACCACACCAGGCGGTGCCGAACTCGAGCAGTGTGAAGCCGTCGAGGGCGTCGACTTCAGCACGCGAGGGCGCGCTGAGGGTATAGGTATCGTTCATGGGCATGGCTGGGCTCCCGATCGTCTGTTAATGGGTGGAGTCGCGGCAGCGGCTATCGGTTCAGCCACAAGGTCGCGAAGACGCCGTCCGACCTTTTTCTCCCTGCACGTTGTCCATTGATCACAATCGCAACGATGAGGTCATGTATGGCACGCAAGCATTTCGAAAATCACGAGGCCATTTCGTCCGCCGTTCCCGCCGAAGACGGATTCGAGGCGGTGATTGCGGTGAAACGTCGTGGTACGGATGAAAACGCCCACGTGTTCAAGGTCGCCAACGGCCGGCGTTACGACCTCGCCTCCGAGGCCGACGTCGCCGCCGAGGCGGCGCTGACCAAGGTCAGAGAGGTCAACGATGACGGTGAGCTAATCTGGGAAGAGAACGCCATCTGACGGAGGAGCCATGAACGAGCCCGAAAAGCCGGATCCGGATGAGCGCGAACAGCGCGATGAAACCACCCAGGCGGATATTCCGGAACACATGAAACCGGAAAACCTGGAAAAGCTGCGTGACTACGGCAAGGACAAGATTCCGCCTGGTGTCGCCTGAGTCGACGAGCCGGACGCACTGGCGCCCGGCTCCGGCATCACAATGTAGCGATGAAGGCGCGGATGCGCTCAGCGGCCTCGACGCAGTCGGCAAGTGGTGCTACCAGCGCCATGCGTACCCGACCCGTACCGGGGCTGACGCCAGCCACTTCGCGTGACAGATAGGACCCGGGAACCACGGTTACATGCTCGCGAGCAAACAACTCGCGGGTGAACTGCTGATCATCGGTCGGCGTTCTCGGCCACAGATAGAAACCGCCGTCGGGGCGCTGCACATCCATGACCGGCGTGAGGATATCCAGCACCGCATCGAATTTCTCACGGTACAGCTGACGATTGGCCTGTACATGCGCTTCGTCGTTCCAGGCTGCGATGCTGGCCAGCTGCGTCTGCACTGGCATGGCGCAGCCGTGATAGGTGCGGTAGAGCAGAAACGCTTTGAGAATTTCCGCGTCTCCGGCGACGAATCCGGAGCGTAACCCCGGCAGGTTCGAGCGCTTGGACAGGCTGTGGAAAACCACGCAACGCTTGAAGTCATCGCGACCCAATGCGGCGCAGGCCGTCAGCAATCCG
>DPSI01000084.1:1596-4140 GCA_003527165.1 Pseudomonas sp. | reverse complement strand
CGTCTGCCGCCTAATCCTCGACGAGAAAGCTGTAGGTGGTCGGAATGAATTGCGTCTGTCCCATGGCGCCCGCCCAGGAGCCGCGCAGTTGATCGGCGGTGACATCGCCGTGGTCGAGTATCTGCAGCGCAGCCAGCAGCTGGCTTTTTGCGAAGCCCGGGCGGCGTCCTTCATGGGCCAGTGTGGCGAGCGAGCGAATGACGCCCTTGTCGCCCATGATCTGGCCGAAGCTGCTCTCCAGGCCCCAGATCGCTACGAGCGTATTGCGATCGACGCCATAGCGCGCTTCGATGCCGTCCAGCGTCGCTGAGTGCTGGCGCAGAAGCTGTCGGCCGCCTTCGACCCGCTGCCGTGACAGAGCACCGTCCAGGTACTGCCAGACCGGCCGGGTGAACTCCGGCTGACTGCGATCGGCGACGATGATGCTCGGATCGGGGGTGACTCCGGCGAAGGCGCGATCGAACACCTGTGCCGGTATTCCCGCCTGAAGGGCTTCATGGCGAAACGCACTGCGCCATTCGCTGAAGCTCTGCTGCGCCGGCTCGGCTTCGGACGGCTTGTCCGGTTTGGCCTCGGTAGTGATTGTCGTCGGCTGACTGGGGGCGACCGATGTTGCCGGTGTAACGGGCTCGGCGGCGCAGGCGACCACGATGCTCAGGGCTGATCCGGCAATCAGGGTACGCAGCAGCAGTACGGGAACGAAGGTGTAAAGCATGCACCACTCTCGGCAAGTCATCGGCAAGTGACATTATCACGCTTTGAATAGCTTGGCTTTTCAAGCCGCCAGAAGGACCGAAGCCTCCCAGTTGGTGGACTGGGAGGCTTCGCGGCGGTAGCTGCCTTTGCCTTTTTTCGGCTGTTCCTGGCGACTGCGGAACAGGGGTTGCGCCACCAGGGATTTGGCCTTATTGGGCCGCTTGCGGTTCTTTGCCATAGGCTTGCTCTCTGCTATTGGAAGGCGGGCGCATCATAGGCGTTGTACAAAAAATATCCAAGTGTAATAGCGGCCGAACAAGTTCGGCCTCGTCTGCGTCGGGCTGATATCGGTCGGTAGCGAATAGGCTAAACCCCTGTTCGCCGTCCGCTCAGTTGCAGGCAAAGATTCGTCAGGCCGATCCAGGGATCGCCTTCGGCCTGCCCTTTGATCTGCTCGTCGATGCGCTGCGCGTCCATCAACAGACGTTGCCAACCCGCCGCATCGTGGCGCTGCAGCGCCTTGCTGACCAGCGGCTTGCGCTTGTCCCATACCGGAGGCCGGGCCTGGCTAAAGGCGCGGTCGAGCGGCACGCCCTGGCTGTATTGCTGGGCGATATTGGCCAATTGGCGAACCTCGCGAGCCACGGCCCAGAGAATCACAGGGGCTTCCACGCCTTCGCCGCGCAAGCCGGTCAGCATTTGCAGGATGTGCTCCGGCTGGCCCAGCAGCGCTGCATCGATCAGGCCGAAGACGTCATAGCGAGCGCTGTCGGCGACGGCGGCCTGCACGGTTTGGGCGGTCACCTGGCCACCTTCGGCCAGGAGTTTGAGCTTTTCGATTTCCTGCGCGGCGGCGAGCAGGTTGCCCTCGACGCGTGCCGCAATCAGCTCCACGGCTTCCTGGTCAGCGGCTAGTCCGGCCTGCGACAGGCGTTGACGAATCCACTGTGGCAGCTGCTGCGCATCCACCGGCCAGATTTGCAGGAACTGCACCTGCTTGCTGTCGATCAGCGCCTTGGCCCATTTGGTCTTTTGGGTATTGCCGTCGAGCTTGGGCAGGCTGACCAGCAGAACAGTGTCCTCGGCAGGGCGCGCCAGATAGTCGATCAGCGCTGCCGCACCCTTGTCGCCGGGCTTGCCGTTGGGGATGCGCAGCTCCAGCAGGCGCTTTTCGGCGAATAGCGAGAGACTGGCGCCGGCTTCGATGAGTTGCCCCCAGTCGAAACCGGTCTCGACGTTGAGCACCTGGCGCTCGCTGAAGTCCTGCTGACGGCAGGCGCCGCGGATCGCATCGCAGGCTTCCTGACAGAGCAGGTGCTCGTCACCGCTGACGACATAAACTGGTGCGAGCGGGCCTTGCAGATGCTTGGCGAGTTGGGCAGGGGAAAGCTTCATGAGGTCCGGAGGACGGCAGCCACTGCGGTGGCTGCGCCTTCATCACTGAATGGGTAGTTCGATGGGGGACTGCAGTGGACGTTGGCTCTGCTCGCGCATCTGCGCTTCGATGGCCTCGGCTTCGGCGCGCTTCCTGGCTTCAGCTGTCTGTTGCAGTTGGTCGAGCTGTACCGGGGTGATGCCGCGGATGCGCATGCTCAGCTGCTGCAGGAGTTCGCGGCGCATTTCCTGGCGTAGCTGGCCGGCTTCCTGGTCGGAACCGATGAGGTTGCTGCTGTCGTGCACATAGACTTTCTGCACTTCCACGCTGTCTTCCAGCAGCACGGTGTTCTGCGGGCCGCGGAACTCATAATCGAGCACGCTGGTCAGTTCGTATTCGGCGCTGCGCGCCGACGTCGTATAGCTGGCGGTGCGCTGACGGGACCGCTCGCGGACCAGATCGAGGGTGTAGCG
>DPSI01000084.1:0-1566 GCA_003527165.1 Pseudomonas sp. | reverse complement strand
AATAGCGTGCCCCTGGATAGACACGTACGCCGTTGTCCTTGAGCAGTTCCTCAAGCTGCGTGGCGGTCTCGCCATAACTGTTACGCGCCTGCAGATTGATTTCCTCAAGCGCGAAGCTGGTTTCGCCGGTGCCTCGCAGCTGAAATCCGCAGGCGCTCAGCAGCAGGGCCAGGCCGGCCACCATGAGATTGCGTTTGATCATCTTGTTATCCCCTTGCCAGCCTGGCGCGCGGCGCCGAGGCGAATCAGTTAGCGACGATATTGACGAGTTTGCCCGGCACCACGATGACCTTGCGGATCGTCAGGCCCTCGGTGAACCGCACCACGTTCTCGTTGGCGCGTGCGCTGGCTTCGACTTCCTCGCGCGAGGCGCTGGCCGGTACTTCGATCTGCCCACGCAGCTTGCCGTTGACCTGCACCACCAGAGTCAGGTTGTCCTGAATCAGTGCCGCTTCGTCGACCACCGGCCAGCGCGCGTCGATGACCGCATCACTGTGACCAAGGTTTTGCCAAAGCTCATGGCAGATGTGGGGCGTGATTGGTGCCAGCAGCAGGGCGACGGTTTCCAGCCCTTCCTGCATCAGTGCGCGATCCTGATCGCTGGTATTGGCGGCCTTCTCCAGCACGTTCATCAGCGTCATGACCTGAGCGATGGCGGTATTGAATTTATGGTGCTGGCCGACGTCCTGGCTGGCCTGCTTGATGGCGAGGTGGATCGCGCGGCGGACGGCTTTCTGTTCGTCGTCGAGGCTGCCGAGATCTAGCTTGGCGACCGCGCCAGCGGTGACATGGGCATGCGCCAGGCGCCAGACGCGGCGCAGGAAGCGACTCGCGCCTTCGACGCCGGAATCGGACCACTCCAGACTCATGTCCGGCGGTGAGGCGAACATCATGAACAGGCGGCAGGTGTCGGCGCCGTAGCTGTCGATCATTGCTTGCGGGTCGACGCCGTTGTTCTTCGACTTGGACATCTTCTCGGTGCCGCCAATCTCCACCGGCAACCCGTCGCTGGCGAGCTTGGCGCCAATGACCTTGGCCTTGGCATCGCGTTCGACAATGACATCGGCCGGGTTGAACCAGTCCTTGCCGCCGTTTTCCAGGGTGCGGTAATAGGTGTCGGCAATGACCATGCCCTGGGTCAGCAGATTCTTGAACGGCTCGTTGGAGCTGACCAGCCCCTCGTCACGCATCAGCTTGTGGAAGAAGCGCGCGTAGAGCAGGTGCAGAATTGCGTGCTCGATGCCGCCGATGTACTGGTCCACCGGTAGCCAGTGGTTGGCTGCGGCCGGATCGACCATGCCTTGGTCGTAATGGGGGGATGCGTAGCGGGCGAAGTACCAGGACGACTCGACGAAAGTGTCCATGGTGTCGGTTTCGCGCTTGGCCGCGGCGCCGCATTTCGGGCAGCTGCAGTCGTAGAATTCGGGCATACGTGCCAACGGCGAGCCGGCGCCGTCCGGAACCACGTCCTCGGGCAGCACCACCGGCAACTGGTCTTCCGGTACCGGTACGTCGCCACAGGTCTGGCAGTGGATGATTGGAATCGGGCAGCCCCAGTAGCGCTGG
>DPSI01000498.1 GCA_003527165.1 Pseudomonas sp. | reverse complement strand
GGCCCGAGCACCAGAATCGACGCGCGCATGGTCTTGACCAGCTCGTAGGGTGCCACCAGCGTCTCGATGCTGCTGGCGTCGACTTCCACGCTGAGTTTCTCGTCGATGACCGGCTGCACGCCCATGCGACCGAACAGTTCGATCATGGTGGTGATGTCGTGCAGGTGCGGCAGGTTGCAAACGGTTACCGGGGTATCGGCAAGCAAGGTAGCCGCCAGGATGGGCAGTGCCGAGTTCTTGGCACCGGAGATGCGAATTTCGCCATTGAGGCGGGCACCGCCGGTAATGATCAATTTATCCATGGATGTTCCCGTAACCCGCAGGCTCAAAGCACTTGCGAAGAGAAGCCGTGCGCGGCATCAGGTCCTGCGCACGGGCTGAAAGATGTCTGTCGCGACCGGCGTTCAGCTACGCGCAAGCCAGTCGGCACGGCTGAAGAATTTCATCGTGACGGCGTGAATGCTGCCGTCGGCGATCCACGGATTCAGATGAGCATAAATCTGCTGCTGGCGCTTGACCGGACCTAAACCAGCCAACTCGTCACTGATCACGTTGAGCTGGAAGTTGCAGCCTTCGCCCTCGACTTCCACTTGTGCCCCTGAAAGCTTCTCTTCCAGGAAATTCTTAACTTCTACGGCCTGCATGTTCAACCTCGATCGGCGCCGGACGCGCACGGCCGGCCATCATACAAAAAAGCCCGAAGGCTGCGAACCCCGAAGCCGCACGGGGTGACGAAGCTCACCTACTCGAGCGTCTCCGCCTCGCTATCCGACGGACGCCGGTGACGGTTATGCGCCGCTACCGCGGGAAATTTCGAGGAGGCGAAGCGCACCACCAGGATGGCAGCGGCCAGTAGCAGAATCGCCCCGGAAATATAGACGACGCCCATGTCCGGACGATGGTAATGCGAAACATCCGAAATCAATAAGCGGGTCAACGCCGTGATCGCCACGTAGATGAGAAAGCGCACGGGCATGTGGTTGGTTTTGAAATAAATTCCAACCATCGCGCCGAGTTCGAGGTAGATGAACAGCAACAGGATGTCATCAACACTGATACTGCCCTTGTCGATCATGCCCAGGAAGGCCACCAGCCCGGCCCAGGCAGTGACCGCACCGATAGCGAACAGCGCCAGGTAATGAAAGGTCTCGACCAGCAGATTACCCAACGACTCGGCGACCGCATGCACCTTGCCTCGCGTCGCCTCCGCCCAGCGCAGCAGCATCAGACAACCCCTCGAGTTTCGTCAGTCAGCGAAAGCACATCCAGCAGACCGGACACCTTGGCGATTTCATGCATGTCGCCGGGCATACCGACGATAGCCACTTGACGACCCGACGCCATGGCATCGCGGGTAAACGCCAGCAACAACGAGAGCCCGACACTGCTGGATTTTTTCACCGACGAGCAGTCGATCAACAGTTGCTTGCCCTTACCCTCACGGATCAAGGCCTGGCCGGTCCGACGCAGCGCCGGCCCTGACTGGTAATCGAGCACGCCGGAAAGCCGCAGCTCGCCGCTGGGGCCGCATTCGACACGCGCGTCACTCATCGCCCGCCGCCTGCTGACCCGCCTCGGTGTTCTTGGCCCGCGCGACCACGTCGGCCCAGCCATCGATGGTCTTGTCCAGATCGCCACCGTTCTTCTGCATGGCATCGGCGAACTGGTCACGGAACAGCTTGCCGATATTGATGCCGTTGATGATCACGTTGCGTACACGCCATTCACCGCCCTGGTTGACCATGGTGTAAGAGACCGGATAGATCTCGCCCTGGCGGCCGGTCACTTCCATACCGACACTGGTGCGTTCGGCGTCCTGCTTGCCACTCGCCGGCAGCACACGGATCTGCTGATTGTTGTATTCCAGCAGGGCGTTGCCATAGAACTGCATGAGGCTGCGCTTGAAGTTTTCCTGGAAGCGGGTCATCTGCTCGGGGCTGGCGCTACGTGAGTACTTCACCGTCATGATGCTGCGGGAAATCCCCTCGGCATCCACCACCGGACCGAGAATGTCGTTGAGCGATTCGTAGAAAGCGTTCGGATCCTGGCGGTACTGCTCCTTGTTGGACTTGAGATCGGCGAGCAGCTCATCGGTAGTCTTCTGGATCACTTCATGGGCGCTTGGGGCCGCCATAGCCAGCATGGGCAGGGTAGCCAGCAACACCAGCAAACCACGACGCAGGGCAGTCATCATGTGGATACTCCTCATTCTTTATTGACCGAATTGAGCAAAAATTTGCCGATCAGTTCTTCAAGCACCAGGGATGACTGAGTGTCGCGAATCGTATCGCCATCTCCCAGAGTTTCCTCTTCACCGCCGACGCTGATGCCGACATATTTTTCACCCAGCAAGCCGGCGGTCAAAATCGACGCCGTGGAGTCGACCGGTAGGATATCGATATCCTTCTGGACCTCCAGCGTGACGCGCCCGGTATAGCTCTCACGATCCAGATCGATCGCGGTCACCTTGCCAATGGTCACACCGGCCATGGTGACCTTGGATCGGACACTGAGACCGGCGATATTGTCGAAATATGCGTAAAGCTTGTAGGTGTCGGTACTAGCGACGTTCAGCCCGCTGACCCGTAGCGACAGCAACAACAGCGCCAGAACGCCCGCCAGGAGGAACAGGCCAACACCGATTTCCAGGGTGCGGATACGCATCAAAAATCTCCAAACATCAAGGCGGTCAGAATAAAGTCGAGGCCGAGTACCGCCAGCGAGGCGTAAACCACGGTCCGAGTGGTGGCGCGGCTGATTCCCTCGGAGGTCGGCTCGCAGTCATAACCCTGGAACACCGCGATCCAGGTGACGACCACGGCAAACACCATGCTCTTGATGACGCCATTGAGCACGTCCGAGGTAAAGGTGACACTGTTCTGCATGTTGGCCCAGAACGAACCCTCATAAACGCCGAGCCAGTCCACCGCAACCATTGCCCCACCCCAGATACCGACCACGTTGAAAATCACGGTCAGCAACGGCAGGGAAATGAAGCCAGCCCAGAGCCTCGGCGCGATGATGTATTTCAGCGGATCGACACCGATCATTTCCAGGCTGGACAATTGCTCGGTGGATTTCATATTGCCGATTTCGGCAGCCAGCGCCGACCCGGCGCGCCCGGCGAACAGCAACGCGGTAACCACAGGCCCCAGTTCGCGCAGCAGCGTCAGGGCCACCATTTGCCCCACCGCTTGCTCGGAGCCATAGCTGCTGAGAATGCTGTAGCCCTGCAGCGCCAGCACCATACCGATGAAAATCCCGGAAACCACCACGATGGCCAGCGACAGCACGCCGACCGAGTAGAGCTGGCGGACCAGCAGCGAGAAGCGATTGCTCAGCCCACTGGGACCGAACAGCGCATGGACCAGGAACAGCGTCGCACGCCCCTGCGCCGCGACCACGTTCACCCCAGCCTCACCAAACATCCGGATTCGCTCGATCAATGAATGCTTACGCATCGGAGCCTCGCAGCAGATCCTCGGCATAGGCCGGTGCCGGAAAATGGAAAGGCACCGGGCCATCCGCTGCGCCTTTCATGAATTGTTGAATCCGCGGGTTGCTCGACTCACGCAGTTCGGCCGGCGTCCCCTGCCCCAGCACCTGGCCATCACCGACCACATAGATGTAATCGGCGATGCTCGCCGTTTCAGCCAAGTCGTGGGAGACCACGATACTGGTGATACCCAGGGCATCGTTGAGCATTCGAATCAACTGCACCAGAACACCCATGGCAATCGGGTCCTGACCGGCGAAGGGCTCGTCGTACATCAGGATCTGTGGATCCAGCGCAATTGCGCGCGCCAGCGCCACACGACGCTTCATGCCACCGGACAGCTCGTCAGGCATCAGCTCCACCGCACCGCGCAATCCCACCGCCTGCAGTTTCATCAGGACGATGTCGCGGATCATCTCCTCCGGCAGCTTGGTATGCACCCGCAGTGGAAAGGCAACGTTTTCGAAAACGTCGAGGTCGGTGAACAGGGCGCCACTCTGGAAAAGGACGCCCATCTGCTTGCGCATGTCGAACAGTTCGCGGCGCGAAAGCGTCGGCAGGTTGGTCCCGGCCACCCACACCTCTCCGCGAGTCGGCCTGAGCTGGGCAGCGATCAGCCGCAACAGCGTGGTCTTACCACAGCCGGACGGGCCCATGATGGCCGTCACCTTGCCTCGCGGTATGGCGATATCGACATTATTGAAAATGCTCCGCTCCCCGCGCATGAAGGTGACGCCCTTCAGCTCGACGGCGTTAGCGTTGGCGGCGCTCATCGGATCTCCTTGGATACAGCCTGCAAGTCAGACGTCCTCCGATCTTTCGGAGATACTTCGCAGAGCCGTTTTGGCGGCGCGAACTATAGCACTGCCCTCGGGGCCTCCCAAGCAGACGCCTGTATCGGCGCATGAGCGAGCGCACATTCGTTCAGCTTGAGTTCAGCTTCAGACGCGACGATAGGCTCGAAAGCTTTTCGGTGAGTGACGCTGGCTTTCCCGTTATAATCCCGCGTTTTCATTCAGGCGACGACGCGAACATGAGTCAGAGCAGCCAGCTGATCGAGACTGCCCAGCGCACTATCCGCATGGAGATAGAGGCAGTCGAGCAACTCAAGACCCGCATCGATGCGCAGTTCGTCAAGGCGTGCGAGCTCATCCTTCAATGCAAGGGGCGTGTCGTTGTGGTCGGCATGGGCAAGTCGGGGCACATCGGCAACAAGATTGCCGCTACGCTCGCCAGCACCGGCACCACCGCATTCTTCGTCCATCCGGCCGAAGCCAGTCATGGCGACATGGGCATGATCACCCGTGACGATGTCGTGCTGGCCTTGTCCAACTCGGGAACCACCAGCGAAATCGTGACACTGTTGCCGCTGATCAAGCGCCTCGGCATCACGCTGATCAGCATGACCGGCAACCCCGAGTCGGTGCTCGCCAAGGCGGCGGCAGTGAACATCGACGCAAGCGTCGCGATCGAGGCCTGCCCGCTGAATCTTGCACCCACCTCCTCGACCACCGTCAGCCTGGTGCTCGGTGACGCATTGGCGATTGCCCTGCTGGAAGCTCGCGGCTTCACCGCCGAGGACTTTGCGTTCTCGCATCCGGGCGGCGCGCTGGGCAGGCGCCTGCTGCTTAAAGTCGAGCACGTGATGCACGCGGGTGATCGCCTGCCCCTGGTCAACCGCGGCACACCCCTACGCGAGGCGCTGCTGGAAATGACCCAGAAAGGGCTCGGCATGACGGCAGTGGTGGAGGCAGACGGCAGCCTGGCCGGCATATTTACCGATGGCGATTTGCGCCGCACGCTGGACAAGGGAATCGACGTACGTCAGGCCAATATCGATCAGGTCATGACGCTCCACGGCAAGACCGCCAATGCCGACATGCTTGCCGCCGAAGCACTGAAGATCATGGAAGACAACAAAATCAGCGCGCTGGTGGTGGTCGATGAAGACGACCGGCCGATCGGCGCACTGAATATGCACGATCTGCTACGCGCAGGAGTGATGTAAGTGAACGATCTCTTACGGCGTGCCCGCGATGTTCGCCTGGCCATTTTCGATGTCGATGGCGTACTCACGGACGGCAAACTTTATTTTCTCGTCGATGGTAGCGAGTTCAAGACGTTCAATACGCTCGACGGCCACGGCATCAAAATGCTGATCAACTCCGGCGTACGCACCGCCATCATCAGCGGCCGCAAGACTCCGGTGGTTGAGCGGCGCGCCCAGAACCTCGGTATCCAGCATCTGTATCAGGGCCGGGAGGACAAGCTCGTGGTCCTTGATGAATTGCTCGCCGAACTCGGACTCGACTACGCTGAAGTCGCCTACTTGGGTGATGACCTGCCAGACCTGCCGGTGATCCGCCGTGTGGGCCTGGGCATGGCCGTTGCCAGTGCCGATGCGTTCGTTCGCCAGCATGCCCACGGGGTCACCGCCGCCCGCGGTGGCGAGGGCGCAGCGCGAGAGTTCTGCGAGCTGATCATGCGCGCCCAAGGCAACCTCGAAGCCGCACAGGCCGCCTACCTCTAGAGGTTTCAATGCTGAGCAGAATCCGCTTTCCTGCCATCC
>DPSI01000300.1 GCA_003527165.1 Pseudomonas sp. | reverse complement strand
TGGCTCATCAGCCTGTTCCTGGCGTTGCGCTACCGACAACCGATCTGTGGCGCCTACACCATCCCCGGCGCCGCGATCCTGTCGGCGTCGCTCACGGTCATCCCGTTCAGCGACGCGGTCGGCGCCTTCATCATGAGCGGCGTGCTGGTCTTCGTGCTCGGTATCACCGGGCTGATCGGCCGGCTGATGCGCTGGCTACCGATGCCGATCGTGATGGCGATGATCGCCGGGGCGATGATCCGCTTCGCCACCGGCTCGGTCGACGCCATCGTCAGCGCGCCGCTGATCGCCGGCGCCGCCGCGCTGAGCTTCTTCCTGGTCACCCGCTTCTCGCGCTCGGTGCCACCGGTACTGGTCGCCGGCGTCGTCGGGCTGGTGCTGGCCTTCGCCTTCGGGCAGTTGCAGCCGGCCAACGTGAACATCGCCTGGGTGATGCCGACCCTCACCGCGCCCACCTTTTCCATCGACGCCTTCCTGGCCATCACCATCCCGCTCACGGCACTGGTGATCGGCGCGGAGAACGCCCAGGCCACCGGCGTGCTGATGGCCGAGGGGTATCGCCCGCCGATTAACGCGATGACGATCATCAGCGGCATCGGCGGTGCGCTGGCAGGCCTGTTGGGCGGCCACAACGCCAACATCGCCGGACCGATGACCGCCATCTGCTCGTCGGAGCAGGCCGGCGACGATCCGCGGCTGCGCTACGGCGCGGCGCTGGTCAACGGGGTGCTGTTCGCCCTGTTCGGCCTGTTCGCCGGGCTGGCGGTGCCCTTCATCCTGGCGTTTCCCAAGGCGCTGATCGTGGTGATCGCCGGGCTGGCGATGATCGGCGTGCTGCTCGGATCGCTGCAGCAGGCGATCCAGAAGGGCGGCGCCTGCCAGATCGGCGCCTTCGTGGCGCTGGCGGTGGCGATGAGCCAGTTCACCCTGCTGGGCATCAGCTCGCCGTTCTGGGCGCTGCTGTCAGGCGTCGCGGTGTCCTGGCTGCTCGGCGAGATCAAGCGCTGAGCAGGACGGCCTGCGCCCGGAATCGCCGCCAGGGAATGCCTCCGGCTGACAACCGGAGCGTCGGCTGGCGGCATCGCGCCGCTGGCGGGCCCGCCCTTGGCGGCGGCAGGCTCGGCGCCGCTTTGAGCTAGAGCAGTGCCTGATGGCGTGTATCAACATTCGTTAATGGCCAGGTGCTTCGGCAGGCCCATAAGATGAAGCTGCCGAATCACCCCGGTGCCCGTCATCGGACCCGGTAAACAACCGACAAAAAAACAACAACGGTGAACCGCCATGAACATCCCGTCTGCCCTGTGGTTTCATTCCCCGCCTTGCCATCGCCCCGCCGGTGTACCCCCCGCGCTCGCGTGCGTCACCCGCGCCGCCCGTCCCGCCGAAGACAGTTGACTGCCGCGTCCCGCACGGTCGCCGTGTAACGCAGCATCCCGGCTTCGGCCCCGGTCATCATCCGATACGGCAGACAATCATGAAAAACCTCGCCAACCCCGCCTCGTTCGTCGCGCTCTGCTGGGCAGCCTTCCAGATCTATATGGTCTACGGCACGCCCCTGGACCTGATTGTCGGTGTGCCGATCCACATCATGTTCGGCGTTGTGCTGACCTTCATCACTCATCCGCTGCGCAAGGACGACGTCGGCCGCTTCACCGTCGCGCGCCTGTCGGACTACGTGCTCGCCGCGGTGGCGGTGGCCATCGCGCTGCACTACCTGCGCAGCGGCGAGATGCTGAACATGCGCATCGCCATGGTCGACCCGCTCACCCCTCTCGACATGCTGGTCGGCATCGCAGTCATCCTGCTGGTGATCGAGGCCGTGCGCCGCGCGCTGGGCATGGGCCTGACGGTGGTGATCCTGATATTCCTGGTCTACCAGTTCATCGGACCACAACTGCGCGACATTCCGATGCTGAGCCTGATCGGCCACGACGGCGAACCGAGCCGGCTGTTCTTCGAGACCTTCCTCGACATGCAGACGATGCAGAACGAGGGCGTGTTCGGCATCCCCAGCATCGTGTCCTACAACCAGGTCTTCTATTTCCTGCTGTTTGGCGCCTTTCTCCAGCTGTTCGGTGGCGGCCAGCTGTTCATGGACCTGTCGGTGCTGCTGGTCGGCCGCTTCCGCGGCGGCATGGCCAAGGTGTCGATCGTCTCCTCGACCCTGTTTGGCTCCGTCAGCGGCAGCGCCACGGCCAACGCCGCTGTGATGGGCATGTTCACCATCCCGGCGATGAAGAAGTCCGGCATGAGCGCCGAAGAGGCGGCCGCGGTGGAGGCGACCTCCTCCACCGGCGGCCAGATCATGCCGCCGGTGATGGGCGCTGCGGCCTTCCTGATCGCCCAGTTCATGGGCATCCCCTACGCCGAGGTGGCGATCGCCGCGCTGATTCCGGCGCTGCTGTTCTACGTCGCCCTGTACTTCGTGGTCGATCTGCTGGCGCGGCGCAAGGGCCTGGCCGGGCTGAAGCGCTCGGAACTGGGCACGAACTGGGGCAGCGTGCTCAAGCGCCTGTACCTGCTGATCCCGGTGTTCGTGCTGGTGTACCAGATCATGGCCGGCCGCGCGCTGAGTTCGGCGACCCTGCAGGCGATCTGGATCACCCTGGTGTTCGGCCTCTGCACCCGCGCCTGGGAAGGCTTCCGCGCAGAAGGCGGTAGCGGCGTGCTGAAGGCCGCCGGCTCGGTGGTCAGCGATTCGCTGCAGGCGCTGGACTCGGGGGCGCGCGGCGCCATCGCCGTGGCCATCCCCTGCGCCGGTGCTGGCATCGTGGTCGGCATCGCCTCGATCACCAACCTCGGCTTGACCTTCGGCAGCTTCGTCACCGCGTTGTCTGGCGGCATGCTGATCCCGGCGCTGCTGCTGGTGATGTTCATGGTCATCGTGATGGGCATGGGCATGCCGACCACCGCGGCCTACATCATGGGCGCGATCCTGGCGATCCCGGCGCTCGACAAGCTGGGCGTACCGGCACTGTCGGCGCACTTCTTCGTGCTCTATTTCGCCGCCCTGTCGATGGTCACCCCGCCGGTGGCGCTGGCCGCCTTCGTCGCCGGCGGCATCGCCAAGGCCAACGTCTGGAAAACCGGCTGGGTGGCGTTCCGCTACAGCCTGGCCGGCTTCCTCGTCGCCTTCGCCTTCGTCTTCAGCCCGGCGCTGCTGCTGCAGGGTGACTGGCAGGCAATTGTGCCGGCGGTGGCCACCGCAGTGATCGGTTGCTACGCACTGGCCGGTTGCGTGGTGGGCTATCTGCGCGCCCGTAACTCGCTGCTCGAGTCGGGGCTGCTGTTCGTCGCCGCGGCGCTGTTGATCGCGCCGGTGCTCAAGGCCTCGCTGGGCGGCCTGGTGCTGCTCTGCGCGGTCTGGGCATGGCAGAGCCGCAAGGCTCGCCACGCCCAGGGCAATTGCGTGCTGGAACGGTCCGGGGCTTAGCGCCAGCGGGCTGCACATTCAACCAAGGAGAACAACAAAATGAGAAAAATCCTGACGAAGTACGCGGCCGTTGCGGTACTAGGGGCCATGGGTTTGAGCGGCAGCGCGCTGGCGGCCGACCCGGTGAACGTGAAATTTGCCGCCGGGCCGACCGGCACTACCTGGTACGCCTATGCCGGCGCCCTGCGCGGCGAAATGCTCCAGCGTCTGCCGGAAGGCTCCACGGTGGACATCCAAGGCACGCCCATGGCGATCGCCAACACCAAGCTGCTGGCGGCCAAGCGTGCCGACATCGGACTGATCTTTCCGCCGGTGGCTGCCTGGGCCCAGCAACCGTTCGGTCCGTTCGAACGCAAGATCGAGAATGTGCGCGGGCTGGTTGGTGGTATCGATCAGTATTACCAACGCATCACCGTGCAAACCGACAGCGACATCCAGTCCATTGCCGAGATTAAGGAGAAGAAACTTCCCGTACGGATCGGTACTGGCCCGCAG
This sequence comes from Pseudomonas sp., assembly GCA_003527165.1. Classification (GTDB taxonomy): domain Bacteria; phylum Pseudomonadota; class Gammaproteobacteria; order Pseudomonadales; family Pseudomonadaceae; genus Stutzerimonas. Next base: position 279 of record DPSI01000300.1, on the reverse strand, counting down.
GGCAGCCTCAACGAGTACATCGCCAAGTTGATCCTCGAAGCCAACGGCCTGAGCTATGAAGACATCGAATCCTTCGGTGGCAGCATTGGCAAGTCGAATCTGAGCATCCTGCAGGACCAATTCGGCGACAAGAAACTGGACATGATCATTGGCATCACCACCGCTGGGCATCCAAACACCGCTCAGTTGTCGATCACGCCCGGGCAACGCTTCCTCAGCCTGAGCGAGGACGCCATCAGCCACTTGGAAAAGTTCGGATTCGTCCGTGCCACCATGCCG
>DPSI01000338.1 GCA_003527165.1 Pseudomonas sp. | reverse complement strand
TGCCCCTCAACGCTGCGCTTGTGCTGGACACCTCGCAGACCGTTCTCCTTGATCGCCAGCAGGTGACCATCGAGGCCAGCCGTGTGGACGGCAACAACTTCCGCCGCAACCTGGTGACCATCCTTGCCGAGCTCCGCGCCGGCCTGGCTGTGTATGCACCATCGGCAATGCGTCTCGTGCAGCTCATTGCACCCCAGCCATAACGTTTGACGTGGGTTAGCTGTGAGTGCCACGGCTTCGAAATAACCGCAGCAGCGCGAGCCCTGAGGCTCCTGAGATCCTTTCCAGGGGTGATCGCGCACCAGGCCCGCCAAGCGCGGGCCTTTTCATAGCAACGGAGAGAGAGAACATGAACACCAACGAACACCTGCCAAAACCAATCCAGCGCGCGCTCAATCAGATAGCTCATAGCCGCGCACTGCTGCGCCAAGCAGAGGAGCGGATGCGCTTGAGTAGAGAGATCGAGGCGCTGCTGGCCGACGGGCTGACACCAGCCGAAGCGCTCGAACGGCTGCGCACAAATCCTCCATTCATTGACCCTCAGTACTGACAGGGGCGGGTCGAAAGTTCAGGGCTTTCGGTAGCTGGACCGGTTCGGCCCCTCCGTCTTCATAAAGCGCAACAATTTCCGGCGCGGACAGCGCAGCCAAGCAGCAAGAGAGCTGACGGGGGTAGGGGCTGAAACTCTGGAGCCCTTCGCTACAGGAAACCGCTCCCGACCGCATTTAGAGATTTTATTTCCGTTAACGCAGTCGTTAACCGTAGCGTTAACCGAGGCGGACCGTACGCTTGCCACCCGCCGTCCCAACTTTTAGGAGCCGCGATGCTTAATGCCCCTGACACCATAAAAGACCAGCGAGCACGCCTCCTTAGCGTTGCGCTGATCGAAGAATTCCAGGTAAACGAAATAGCACCCCTGTGCCGCATGGTTTGGGGCGTCCAGCATGTGCGTGACGGCCAGAGGGTAGATATCGCTGGCCCTTTTTTCACAGAGGAAGAAGCGCGTACCGCCGCTGATCTATTGCGCCCGAGCCATCGGGGCGCACGAGCTTATCCGGCATCGTGGACGGCGGCTGACATCACGCGCTTAGACCTAGCTGACGCGTGCCGAGCAACCCGGGGCAAGCTCGCCGACCAGCTCGGTATTTCTCTGTTCAACTCCACTCACGACGCATAGGGGGCCGCCATGGCGCTCGCGATTGAATACACACCACGTACCATGGTTTTACTGTCTGGTTCGCTGGCCCGATTGTTCGGCCGGGAGCATCCGTTTCATCTGGGGACGGGATCGGCCAACGAAGCATTCAGCGCATTGAAGAACACCATTCCCGGGTTTGAGCAGTTCATCAAGGCAGCTGCCAAGAAAGGGCTTCGCTACGCCGTCTTCCGCAACAGAAAAAACGTCGGGGAGGATGAGTTTCGCTTGGGCGGAACGCGCGAAATTCGCATCGTGCCAATTATCGAAGGGAGCAAGCGCGGCGGGGTAATGCAGACGATTGTCGGCGCGGTGCTAATCGTCGCAGGCGCGTTGTTGATTGCGACGCCATTCGGCGCCCCGCTAATAGCTTCGGGCATCGGCATGGTGGCCGGTGGCGTCATTCAGATGCTCAGCCCACAAGCCAAAGGCCTGAAAGGGCGCGAGGCCGCCGAGAACGCCCCGTCCTACGCATTCGGCGGGGCGGTGAACACCACCGCGGCGGGCAACCCGGTGGGGCTGCTGTACGGCCGCAGGCGCATCGGCGGGGCGATCATCAGCGCCGGGATATACGCCGAAGATATTGCCTAATGACGCAGCCGGCCTGAGCGTCTCGCCAAAACAGCCGGCAAACCTTTCAACAACCGATACGGTGTATGCCTATGTGTATGCCTGCGAATATAGCTCTATCGAAAGGCCAATAAAATCAGTGGGATAGCAGTAGTGTTAGAAGCCCGCCTGGTGCGCCATATCTCTTTGATTTAAAAGCCTTTCCCAAGCTCTGCCGATCCCGCTCTTGAATCGGCTCACTCCGGCAAAATATGCTTCATGCCAGCCGTCAGGCTGCGATGAGCACTGCCCTCAGCGTCATTTCGGCAGCTTTAAAAGCTGTGCCAATTCTGTGCCCAAACCGTGCCGCACGGCCTGTTCACATGCCGCGCATCTGAAGCTTCGCGAGCCCTAGCTCGTCGCACCCCCAGTCCCATAAGAATAGACATGCTCTTGTCCGGATCAGACCGGTCAACCTTAGCTTTCGAACGGCAGCTACTGGCCTAGGAGCGGTCATTCGCCTTCGCCAAGGAACGCCTCGCCAGTGTCCGCCCTCGGCAAGCTCCACCACCTTGATGTCGCACCGTCGGGTGTGAGCTTTCGAATACTCATTGCTGCAGCCCAGTTAGGCGGCAGGAGTTGCTGACTGCTGAGTGAGAAGCTGAAAGTGACCCAAACCATTCAAGTAGGAGAAGCCGTCGCCGCCCTAGCCTACTCATGGTTCCAAGCTGTCTTTTTGTGAGGCGACTTCCTGCATCGATACGCTTATTGCAGGGCGACCACTTTCCATTAGCGCATGCGCAGCACCCTGGATATCACGTGCTTCCTTGTTTTGGCTGAGTTTGAATTTACCCACTAGGCGGGTGACTTCAATTTCTACTCCAACGATGGCCTTAAGCATCGATTCGATGTATTCCTTCGGCCCATCGGTTATTTTCCAGGGCTTCGGCTCGGTTGCCTCGTGATTCCGAGTCAACCGAGCAACCAGCCCTCTAACGTAGCGCTCATCATCTCTGATCAGAATGCGCCCATGAGCATGCACGACCTTGTAATTCCATGTTGGCACCTGCTTATGGTGTTCATGTTTACTTGGATACCAGTTGGGTGAGATATAGGCCTCCTCACCCCGGAATACAACCAGCACTTCATCGCCATTCCGAACCTCTGTCCAGAGGGGATTATTGCGGGCCACATGAGCGTGGAGCGTGCCGCAGGCTCCTTGGTCGGCAGCCAGCTCGAAGGGCACATGGTTTGCGTCATATCCGCTGTCACCATTGGTGAATAGTATTCCTAGCGGATGCTGCTTGATGAGCCGATGCATAGCTTCGGATGAGGGCTCACTGAAATGTGCTGGGACGTACATATCGTCTCCAAAGGTATATGGCTCAAATCGGGATTCGCCCGTGACATGTAAAGCACGAAGTAGTAGTCACAGATGGGCTGTTTGATGGTACGTGATGCGCCACAGCCGCTGCCTGGTTTTCAGGGATGACGCTGCGACGTCCGCTTATGGCCGACAGCGACGTACCGGTTAGGGCCGTCGCTCTCCATGGTCAGAGGCGGTTTGCGATCGTCGCATACGACCGGAGATTTGCGATCAGCTCGGCCGCCAAGCTGGACACCCTTTATCGCTTGGACCACCAGCTCTGTTGATCAACCCGCCACAAGGCCCCGGATGACCTGTTCGGCTGACTGCCGCGTCTCGAAATCAATGAATGGTACCGCTTCAAGTGACCAGTACTATCCGGTTGCGCTCGGTCGCCTCAGTCAGACGATCTGGCCGACGTCCTCGGGCGCTGTGACGCTAGGTATTGCTCGCCTAGCAAGACAACCAACCCGCTCAGCACGATGATGAAGGTGCCGATGCAGCTCCACAGATTTGGCAGCTCGGAAAAAAGCAGGTAGCCCAGCAGGCTCGCGCCAACGATTTGTAGGTAAGTGAACGGTGCTACAAACGGCGCAGGAGCCACTTCGAAGGCACGGACCAAGCAGTAGTGCCCGCAACCGCCAAGAATACCCATGCTGATCAATAACCCAAGATGTACCAGGTTGTCCGGTGACCGCCAGAAGAATGGAAGCATCAGGCTCGTCAACACGAACCCAGCGGCGGCCATGTATGTGTTGGACGTTTCCGGTGTGTCATGGCTGGCGAGCTTGCGCGACAGAATCTGCGTAAGCGCTGAGGTACAAGCACTCAAGAGCACCAATAACACGGCAGGATGAAAGGCATCGCCACCCGGCTGAATGACAACCAGCGCCCCAACGAACCCACAGATTACCGCGACTGTTTTCAGCAGGCCCACCTTCTCGCCCAGCATGAATGGTGCCAGTACCAGCACCACCATAGGCGCCGTGAAACTCACCGCTGCGGCGGTCGCCACCGGCACGTACTGAAGCGCACAGAACATCAAGAAGGAGGTAAAGCAGAACAGCAAAGACCGCACGATTTGCAACCAGGGGCGCTGAGAGCGAAGCAGCGCCGGTCCTTTGCGCGGCGCGAATACTGCCAGCATGAACACCACATGGCCGAAATAGCGGCACCAGAGCAACTGAATGACCGGGTAGAACACGCCGAGGTACTTCACTTCCGCGTTCAGTAGCGGAATCAAAATCGCCGCAGCCAGCATGAACGCCACCGCCGTCACGAACGGGTTGCGCTTCGGCTCCACCTGCCCCTCCAGAGCTTCATCTTCCCGCGCCACCAGCATGAAACGCTCCTGATCAGCTTGTCTTGTATTGTTGTCAGCCTTGTTCCGCATCGAAGTCAACAGTCACTTCGCCCGCTCCTTCAAGGGATTACCAACGCAGGCTCGACGTTCGAACGGATGTAGGATGGGCCGACTGACCGAGGCGTACCGCCGCATACTGTGCAACTTCAAAACCGTTCCTATCTGTTGCCGCAGTTCAGCCGGAGAACCTGCACCCTTAGGCCAGTAGGCGTCACTGTTTGCAATCGATCAGAAGGATGCTCCCTGATCCCAATCGTTTCGGCAAGGCACGCTAAGATATCCGGCGGCAACCTATGCCTCTTAACCTAACAATGCGGCCAAAAAGGGCATGGCATAGGGCGGTAATCCGTCGAATGCACGGGCACAGAGCAATAACTTTCGATCTGCCCAAGACTCGTTAAGCGGCAGGCTTTCAAGTGTAAGGTGCGACCGCCAACGCTCCATAGCGGCCTTCGGCGCTATGCCCAGTCCTGCTCCTTTGGAGACCATCCGCAGCATACCTTCGAAGCTATCGGCCCGAACGCGAATTTGCATTCTTCTACCGGCGCGCAAGGCTTGCTCTTCCACCATAACCGCAAAGGCAGAGCTGGCGGTAACGCCTACGAATTCATGGGCCAGCGTGTCGGTAAAACCCACCGATGTTTGCCCGCATAGAGGGTGTCGCGGAGGAATGATCAAGACCAACGGATCGTCATGAAAGAAACGGGTTTCCAAGCCGCTGCTATCTACGCTACTGGAGATGATCCCAAGGTCGGCCGCACCGTGACGCAACGCCTCGACGATACGCAGGCTGGGCATTTCCTGCACATCGACATCCGTGTTGGGGTGGCCCACCAAAAAGTCAGCCAGACGCTCAGGTAGGTATTCACTCAGCGCCGAAGTGTTGCATAGAAGCCGCACCTGCCCCTTGAAACCTCGGCAATACTCGCCGAGGTCTTCATACATGCGCTCTACTTGACGGGTTATGCCTCTGGCATGTTGCGCAAGCGCTTTGCCCACGGGCGTTGGCAGGACACCACGACGGCCGCGCTCCAACAGAACAACCCCCAGGGACGCTTCCATGCCCCGTACCCTGGCGCTTGCCGAAGCCAGCGACAGGTGGCTGCGCGCAGCACCGGCAGTGATACTGCCGGCTTCAATGATGTTCTGAAATAGCCGTAAATCCACTAGATCGAAATGCATGCCATACCTGCCGTCATCTCCCTCTGTCTTGCACAGAGGCTGCGTGAACGTATGGCAGATTTAAACGCTGATGCACAGGGCCCACTATCGAGTCATGACAAACCTTATCGCGTTCTACCAGGAAATCGGCCTAGCACTGTCGTTATGGGTTTTCCTGGTCTTCATCCTGGCTGGCACGGTCAAAGGCCTGATAGGGCTGGGCCTGCCCACTATTGCCATGGGTCTACTCGGGTTGGCTATGCTACCGGCTCAGGCTGCCGCCTTACTGATTATTCCCTCTGCCTTGACCAACATTTGGCAGCTCGCATCTGGCGGGCAGCTTCGCCGCCTGCTTGAGCGCTTGTGGCCGATGCTGTTGGCTGTGCTGGTCGGAACGCTGCTGGCTAGCCTGTGGATTGGCGTGGGGGCAGGGTCCTGGATGGCTCATGCGTTGGGCGCAGTCTTGCTGGCATACTCGTTGGCTGGATTATTTCTGCCATCTCTGAGCGTTCCTCGAGTACTTGAAGCCTGGCTAGGGCCGCTGTGTGGTTTACTGACTGGAGTTGTCACGGCTGCTACCGGTGTTTTTGTGATCCCGGCTGTACCTTACTTACAAGCTTTGGGGCTGAGTCGCGATGAGCTGGTACAGGCGCTTGGCCTGTCATTCACAGTATCGACCCTGGCACTTGCCATAGGGCTTTTCTGGAACGGGGCGCTTGGCGGCGAGATGCTTGGAGCCTCACTGGTGCTATTGCTGCCCGCACTGCTAGGCATGACGTTGGGCCAGTGGCTACGCCAACTCATCAGTCCAGTGCTATTCAAACGAGTATTTTTCGTTGGTATGGCAGTGCTGGGTACGCATTTACTGATTAAAGGCTAACGGAAATCTCCACACTCAATTCGATAATGGCTAGGCACTTTCCCGTTGCGTTGGTGGTATCACTGACCTACCCCGAGGTGCTAATACGCTACCTGAATAGTATCCCCCGGGACTGATATCAAGTTTCGTCTTTCGCTTGCTGCTGGCTCGCCCGCCACCCGCGGCGACTTTTGCTAGAGCCGTCTTGCCGCGGCCCGCCCGAACTGATCGTTACGCTGGAAATTACATGGTCAGACTCGCGTAACTCTGAACTCTCCATGTTCAGCTCTACCGCTTGAAACTATCCGGTTCCCCGACATGCCGAAAGCTACATCAGGCGAAGCCGTTGCTATCGCTTCCCCCCTCTGCCCGATTCACGTCAACGCGACCATCGCCAGCCAAGGAATCCTGATGAAGCATACGAAACTCATCCACCACGGTGCTCGCGAAGGCGTCACCGGCTCGTGCCATCAATTGTGGATGGACGACACCAGCAGTGTATTGATCGATTGCGGCCAGTTTCAGGGCGAGGACGAAGGACAGCACGACGACGAGCTGGCTCTGGATTTTTCAATCGAAGGCATCAGGGCGTTGATTGTGACCCATGTTCACATCGACCACGTCGGACGTATTCCGAATCTGCTGGCGGCCGGCTTCAGCGGGCCGATCTTGTGCAGCGAGCCTTCCGCCCGGCTGCTGCCGATCGTGCTTGAGGACGCGTTCCGCCTCTCGATCAGCCGCGACCAGGAACAATTGGATCGCTACCTCAAGGTAGTGGAGCAACGGGTCATTGCCTTGCCCTATGGCCACTGGTTCACCCTGCACGAAACCGATACGGGTGACTGCAAGGTGCGCCTGCAGCCCGCCGGCCATGTGTTGGGGTCGGCTTATGTCGAATTGGAGCTGAGCGCCCCTGGGTCAGGTCGCGAGCGCGTCGTGTTCAGCGGCGATCTGGGTGCGCCCCATTCACCGATTCTGCCTGACCTTGTACCGCCGGAGCGCGCGGACCTGCTGATTCTTGAAAGCACCTACGGTGACCGCCGCCACGAAGACCGCGTGCACCGCCGCGAGCGCCTGCAGGCTGCCGTTGAGCGCGCGCTGGCGGATCAGGGCACGGTGCTTATCCCATCATTCAGCATCGGTCGAACGCAGGAGTTGCTGTATGAATTGGAAGAGATTCTTCATGAAAGAAGCGAGGCGACAGCATCGCACGCTACTCCCAGCGAACCCGGGAAGCCGGCCAAGGAAGGCGCACCCGATATTGACTGGCCGCAGATACCAATAATTCTCGACTCGCCGCTCGCCGGCCGGTTTACCAAGGCCTACAAAGAGCTACAAGACTTTTGGGATGAAGACGCCCGGCACCGCCTGGAGGAAGGACGTAAGCCGCTGTCCTTCAAACAGCTCATCACGGTCGACAACCATGACGAGCATATGCGCATCGTTCAACACCTCACCGAAACCGCGCGATCGGCTATTGTCATCGCAGGCAATGGCATGTGCTCTGGCGGGCGAATCGTCAACTATCTGAAAGCTATGCTGGGCGACCCTCGACATCATGTTGTGTTCGTCGGCTATCAAGGCAAGGGCACCCCAGGGCGTGACATCAAGATGCATGGGCCGGACGGCGGATTTGTCGATCTTGACGGGCAGCGCATCGACATCCGTGCCGGCATTGATAGCGTAGGCGGCTATTCGGCCCACGCCGACCAAGCTGATCTGGTCGGTTTCGTCACCCGGATGAAGGAATGGCCGAAAGAAATTCGCCTCATCCACGGCGAAGACGCGGCCAAGCAGCGCCTGGCCGAGGTTATAGCGGCGCGGTATCGGGAAGCGCGAAAGGAGGGGCAGGTGACTATTCCTTAAGCGATGACCTATTGATCAATTTAGGTTTACTCGTCGCCAGGCAGATCCTGCCGCCTCAGACTCAGCGCCATAGACGTCGCGCACCGCGTCATCCGTCTCGTGCTGCATCCGCCGAGCCGGCAAGAAGTGCTCGCGATCGGGGTCAGCTGGACGCTGCGGATATTGTGCGCCAAGAGCTGCAGGCCGAACGCCTCCTCCAGCTTGCTATTGCTGTCGCAACGCCGGTTGGGCCAAGTGCAGCTGTTCGAGGTGCGGGTGACGTTCGAAGTTTCGGCGATCGAGCTGAAAGCGCGCCGCTGGCGGAAGCTGATATCTCTGGCTCAGCCATAAAAATAATGGATCAATTCATCGCACTTTTAAAATTCACAGACAAGTCCGCTGGCCGCACTATAACTCCGAACCCACGCGGAAGCCTGACGCGATGACAACAATCCATATCGGCTGTGGAGCAGGTTTCGCCAACGATCGCCCTGACGCGGGACTGCGCCTGGCACAAGATCTGGCTGGCCGCTCCGGCCACCGCTATCTGATGTTCGAACTGCTGGCCGAGCGCACCCTGGCCGAGGCCCAGCTGCGCAAGCAGGCCGACCCCGGCAGCGGCTACGCCGCACGCCTGTTCGATTTTCTCCGCCCGGTGCTGGACATCTGCATCGAGGCGGGCATCCCGATCATCACCAACGGCGGCGCTGCCAACCCCCGTGCTGCGGCTGAGCGACTGCGTAACGAGCTGGCCGGGCGCCATCCCGGCTTGAAGATCGCCTGCGTGCTCGGTGACGATCTGCTGGGCCTGGAACGCCGACGCCTCGTCCAGTGGCTGAGCCTCGACGACCCGCAGAACGAAGTGGTCTCGGTTAACGTCTACACCGGCGCCGACGGCATCGCCCAGGCCCTGGCTGAGGGCGCCGGCATCGTGCTCTGCGGCCGGGTCGCCGACCCCTCGCTGGCGGTCGGACCGATCCGCCACGGCCTGGGTTGGGCCGCCGACGACTGGGAGAAGATGGCCATCGCCACCGTGGCCGGGCACCTGCTTGAGTGCTGCACCCAGATCACTGGCGGTTACTTCGCCCATCCTGGCCGAAAGGACGTTCCCGACCCCGCCGAGCTGGGCTGCCCGATCGCCGAGATCGGCGCCGATGGTCGTCTGGTAATCACCAAGGCCGCCAGCTCCGGGGGCTGTGTGACCGAGCGCACGGTCAAGGAACAGCTGCTCTACGAGGTGCACGATCCGCGCCGCTACCTCACCCCCGACGTCATCCTCGACCTCGGCGAGGCGCGGGTGGAGGCCATCGCGGCGGACCGCGTGGCGGTCAGCGGTATTCAGGGCCATCCGCGCCCCGACCGACTCAAGGGCCTCGTCGGGGTGCGCGGGCTCTGGTTCGGCGAGGCGGAGATCTCCTACGCCGGTCCCGGCGCCGTGGCCCGGGCGAACCTGGCCCGCGAGATCCTGCTGCAGCGCTTCGACCGGCTTGCCCCTGGCGTGCAGCCATGGATCGACCTCGCCGGCGTTGCCAGCCTGTTCAACGATGCGCGTGGCGACTACCTCGGCCAGCGTCTGGCGCAGGCGCCAGAAGTCGATGACGTGCGGGTCCGGGTCGGCCTGGTGCACCGCGACCGCACCCTGCTCGAGGGACTGCTGGCTGAGGTGGAGTCGCTCTACACCAACGGCCCGGCCGGCGGTGGCGGCGTGCGCCGGCATCTCGGCGAATCCATCACTACGCGCGGCTTTCTGATCCCGCGCAATGAAATCGACACGCGCCTGGAGTGGTACTGATGCCCGCGACCGTCACCCTCGCCGACTTCGCCCATGCCCGCGCTGGGGACAAGGGCAACATTCTCAGCATCGCCGTGTTCCCGCTGGACGCGGCGCACTACGACTGGCTCAAGCGCGAGCTCACCGCCGAGCGGGTCGCCGATCAATTTGCCAGCCGCCGGCCGTCGCGCGTCCAGCGCTACGAGGTCGATTCGCTGAAGGCGCTGAATTTCGTCCTAGAGGACGCGCTGGAAGGCGGTGTCAACCGCAGCCCGGGACTCGACCGGCACGGCAAGAGCCTGAGCTACCTGTTGCTGTCGATGTGCCTGGCGCCGCCCGAATGACCCGGCTGCACTCACGGTCCGCAAGCGCATGGGAGCCCGTACCGAGCACGTCGAGGTGCATGCGGCGCGCTAGAGACACGTAATGCTGGCAGCCGGCGTGCTGCTTGGCTTACTGACCGGGACCGGGTTTGCCCCGATCGCCAGGGGACGCTACAGGAGGCGCCCACTCGATCATCTCAGCGATCTTCCGGCTTGTTGACGTCCTCTCCGTATCGCCCTGAGCGAAATCACGCGCCATTTTCAGCATCGCTTGGGCCGCGACCGACAATGCCGTGCGCGTCGAGGTGATGATCCCCAATGTGCGCGGTACGTCCGGTTCTATCAGGAGGCGGTGTCCCAATCCCTCGCTGGATACCTGGTTGAAACTCAGGGACGGGAGCACCGAGACACCCAGCCCTGCTGCCACCAGCCGCGCGGCGGTGGCGATCTGGCTGACCTCGCAGAGTATGTCCATTTCCTTGTCGAGCGTGGCCATGACCCGCTCAATCGCCTGCCGTGTGCTCGACAGGTGACTGATGGCGATCACCGGATAATCGAGCAGCGCCTCCCATTTCACAGTCTCGCTGCAAAGCAGGGGATGCCCCAAGGGACAGACCGCGACGAAACGGTCATCGACGATAGGCTCGAAGTGAAACGCACTGGTATCGGGCGGGCAGACCGAGAACCCGATGTCGGCGCGCCCCTCGCGAACCAGCTCGTCAACCTGGCTGCCCAGCACGTCGTGCACGTTGATACTGATGTTGGGGTAGTCGGCGCGGAACTTCGCCAGTATCGGCGGCAAGAAACCAGCGGCCATGGTCGGTAAGGCAGCCAGCGTCACCTTGCCGCGCTTCTTGGAAAACAGCCCGTCCAGATCGTCCATCGCTTCGTGCCAGTCGCGCAGCAGACGCTGTGCGATTGGCAGGAATCCGCGGCCCTCTGGCGTCAGCTGTACGCGGCGCGAAGAGCGCGAAAACAGCTCGCCTCCCAAGCCATCTTCCAATTTACGAATCGCGATGCTCAACGCCGGCTGGGACAGGTGGAGCCATTCGGCCGCCTCGACAAACGAGCCGCTGGTGGCGATGGCGACGAAAGCCTGCAGTTGTTTAATGGTTGCTTGCATAAATTTTATAAAACGATGCTTTTATTCATTTGATTAGACAAATGTTAGTACAGACGACCATTCTTTTCCTGAGCCTAGGGGAACGCCACCCAGGCCTACAAAAACAACAAAGATTCGAGGAAAACGCGCTATGCAAATCTTAAAGAAACGCCTGGCCACCACAGCGCTCGGTATCGGGCTTGCTTTCTCGGGCCTGGCTGCCGCCGACCAGCAAATCCTCATCGGTGCCACCTCTACCTCCTCCAGTCAGTACGGCTATTACGTAGCCGTCAGCCAGATCATCAATAAACTGCCAGACCTGCGTTCGTCGGTCGTCGAGACTGGCGCGACAGTGGACAACCTGCGCCGCATTCTTCGGGACCAGATCGACTTTGGCCTGGTAACCACCAATGTCGGTTATCACGCCTACAAGGGAGAAGGCGAGTTCACCAAACGCAAGGTCGACAATCGCCTGCTGTGGGTCTATTCGATGGCACCGCAGAACGTAGTGGTACGCAAGGATGCCGGAGTCAGCAGCCTGGCGGAGCTCGACGGCAAACGTTTCAACCCCGGCATCACCGGATCCGCCACCGAAGCCACGACAGTCGCCGTCATGGAGGCGCTGGGTATCGAGCCGAATTACTCCCGTGGCTCGACCACCGACGTGGTCGCGGCCGTGAAGGACAACCGGGCTATCGGCTATGTCAAGTCCGGTGTCGGCAACAAGCTGGACGGCTCGTCGATGGACATCGCCACCTTCACGCCCATCGGAGTGCTGTCGCTCACCGATGAGCAGGCCAGCACAATCCGGGAAAAAATGCCGGATATATCCGTGACCCAAGTGCCGGCCGGCGCCGCCGAAGGCGTTCCCGCTTACCAGACCTGGGCCTTCGGCCTGGCCGTGCATGCCCGGCCGGGGCTCGACGAGGAAACGGCCTATCAGATCGTCAAGGCGGTCATGGAAAACCCCGAGCCGCAGATCAACGCCCTGTCCAACCTCAAGGACGTGGACATCGCCGAACTGACCATGGAAGCCGGCACCGTGCCGCTGCATCCAGGCGCAGCCCGTTACTTCGAAGAAAAGGGCATCCAGATTCCTGACCGGCTCAAGCCCCAATCCTGACCGCGAGGATCGCCGACATGCGCGACAGACTCATTTCGCTCCTGGCGCTCGGCCTGGGCGGGTTCATCCTCTACACCTCGGGTGTGGCCCCCTTTGACAGTCTGGTCAACCGCAGCATTTTCCTCGCCCTGATCATCGCCCTCGGCGTGACGATCTACCCGCTGGGCGCCGGCAAACGTTGGCGCCCCCTCGGGTTGGTGGTGGACCTGCTGATGACGGCTGGCGCAGTCGGTGCCTGTCTTTTCGTGACCACGCACGCCGATCAGATCATGACCGAGCTGCCCTGGGCCACCACACCTGACATGCTCATGACGCTGGTGCTGGTGTTGGCGGTGCTGGAGATCGCTCGCTGGGCCATCGGTTGGATCTTCCCGGTACTGGTGTTGACGGGGCTAGCCTATGCCCTGTTCGGCGACCAGTTGAGCGGCCCGCTGAACCACCGGGGCTTCGACCAGGCATTTGTCACCGAAACGCTGTTCCTCGGCGATCTGGGCATCTGGGGCATGTTGGTAGGCGTGGCCGCCACCACCATCGCCTCCTTCGTGCTGTTCGGCAGTCTGCTGCTGCATACCGGGGCCGGCCAGACGTTCATCGACCTGTCAATGCGCATCGGCGGCCGTAGCCCCGGCGGCGCGGCGAAGATCGCGACCGTGGCCTCCAGCCTGTTCGCCATGGTCAGTGGCAGCGCCGTGGCCAACGTCGCCACCACTGGCAACTTCACCATTCCGATGATGAAGCGTCTCAAATACCCACCCGCGTTTGCCGCGGCGGTGGAAGCGGTCGCCTCCACGGGTGGCCAGATCGCGCCACCGATTCTCGGCGCGGCCGCCTTCATCATGGCCGAGATACTGGGGTTGAGCTATGTCACCATCGCGCTGGCGGCCCTGATTCCCGCGATCCTGTTCTATCTCGCCGTATTCATCACCGTGCACCTGGTAGCAGTCAATCGCAACCTTCCGCTGGTCCCCGAAGAAGATCTGCCCAGCTGGTCCAGTGTGCTCCAACCCCATCGTATCGTGCCCATCATCGCCGCGCTCGGCGGGCTCATCGTGGGCGTTCTGCAAGGATATTCGGTGCAGTTCTCGGCCTTCATCGGGATTGCCCTGCTGACGGTTAGCTACATAGGCTTTGCACTGTTTCGCCCCGAAAGCGGACGCAGGGAAGTGGTCGAGCGACTGCTGGCGGGCCTGAAAGACGCCGGCACCGGCATGGTCATCATCGGCGTGCTGCTGGCCGGTGCCCAGATCCTGGTGGCCATGATCAACCTCACCGGCATCGGTGTGACGCTGTCGACCATGATCGTCGACATCGCCGGCCAGCAGGTCATGTTGGCCGGGCTCATCGTGGCCGGCGTCTGTCTCATCCTGGGCATGGGCGTTCCTACCACCGCGGCCTATGTACTGGTGGCCGCGGTGCTGGCGCCAGCCCTGACCCGACTGGATGTCGAGCCGCTGGTCGCGCACCTCTTCGTCTTCTATTTCGCGACCATCTCGGTCATCACGCCCCCGGTATGCGTGGCGGTGTTCGTCGCCTCAGGCATCGCCCAGACCAACTGGCTCAACGTCGCGGTGCACGCCGTGCGCCTGGGCGCTTCGACCTATGTCATCCCGTTTTTGATCCTCGCCTATCCGGCACTGGACGGGATCGGCAGCTGGCTGGACATCAGCCTGGCCGGACTCAGGGCTCTGGCCTTCGTACTGGCCTTCGCCGGCGTTCTGGGCGGTGCCCGGTTCTTTGGCAAGCGGCTGCTCGACGGGGCCCTACTGACGCTGGTCGGCCTGCTTTGCCTGGTTCCCTCCGCCTGGGTCAGCGGCGCAGCGGTGCTGGCGTTGGCCGCGCTCTATCTGTGGCGCTGGCTGGCATCTCGACCTACTCACTCCATCGGCGGACAAAGGACACAGTAATGACCGAAAACAACACCATCTGGCGACCGGAGCGGATCGCTATCATCGGCTGCGGCACCATTGGCATCGGCTGGGCTGCCTATTTTCTCGCGCAGGGCCTGGAGGTGATTGCGTACGACCCCAACCCGGAGGCGCGAGACGGTTTCACCGCGCGTGTGGAAGAAACCCTGGTCACCCTGGATGCGCAGGATGCGAGACGTCCCGCCGTTGCCGAAACCCAGGACGCCTGCGTCGCAGGCGCTGCGCTGATCGTCGAGAACGCCCCCGAGGACATTCCCCTCAAGCGTCGGCTGCTCGTTGAGCTGCAGGGTGCCGCCCCGAATGACGCGATCATTGCCAGCAGCACGTCGTCGCTGCGTCATTCGGAAATCGCCTGCGACGTACCCGCGCCGGAGCGTGTGGTCATTGCCCATCCGTTCAACCCGCCGCATCTGGTCCCCCTGGTGGAGCTGTACGGACCGGATCAGGAGATTGTCGAGCGGCTGTACGGTTTCTACGAAGCCATCGGCAAGAAGCCGATCATCATGAATCGGGAAATGACCGGCCATGTCGCCAACCGACTAACTGCGGCGTTATGGCGCGAAGCGCTGTATCTGTTGCAGGAGAATGTGGCCAGCGTCGAGGACATAGACCGGGCGGTCACTGCCGGCCCCGGTCTGCGCTGGTCGATTCTGGGCCCGTTCCTGACCTACCACCTCGGTGGCGGGCGAGGCGGAATCCGCCACTATCTCGCCCATCTGGGTAGCAGTCAGCAGCGCCGCTGGGCGACGCTGGGCACGCCGGAAATGGATCAGGGCCTGTACGAAAGAATTATCACTGGCGTCGAGGCTGAAATGGGCCAGCGCAGCCTGGACGAGCTGGAAGCCTACCGCGACAGCAAGCTGCAAGCGGTACTGGCTCAATTGCGCACCGAACGCGAACCCCAGGGGGCCGCATGAACGATACCTGCCTGATAACCGTGGCGCCGAACGGGGCGCGGCGGGGTTACACGGATCATCCAGCAATTCCGCTGACAGCATCGGAGATCGCGCTGACCGCCAAGGCCTGCCTGGCAGAAGGGGCGGCGATGCTCCATCTGCATGTGCGTAATGAACAGGGCGGCCACCTGCTCGATGCCGCCGCCTACCGCCGTGCAATCGAGGCGGTGCGCGACAGCGTCGGTGATGAGCTGATCATCCAGGTCACCACCGAGGCCTGCGGCATTTATGAGCCGGCCCAGCAGCGTGCAGTGATTCACGAGTTGCAGCCAGAAGCGGTATCGCTGGCCTTGCGCGAGCTGCTGACCGAGCCGGAGGAAGCGCCGGGAGGCGCGTTCTGCCATTGGCTGACCGACCAAGGCATTACGCCACAATACATTCTGTACGCGCCAGAGGAGCTGGATCGTTTCTATCTGCTTCGTGAGCGGGGCGTGCTTCCGGCAGGCGAAGCCTTTCTACTGTTCGTTCTCGGCCGTTACGCCAATCCACCCGTTGCGGACCCGGACGCACTGCAACATTTTCTGGCGCGGTACGACGGCCGCGACCCCTGGGCCGTCTGTGCCTTCGGCGTTACCGAAGCCGACTGCATGCAGCAGGCAGCCCGCCATGGGGGGCACATCCGCGTGGGTTTCGAGAACAACCTGCAGCGGCCGGACGGTACGCAAGTGGCGGACAACGCGGAACTGGTACGGATTGCCCGCCAGCGTGCAGAAGCTGAAGGCCGGGCGCCCATGACCGCGGCCGAGGCTCGGCGGCGCTTCTCCGTTTGAGAGGCGCGGCACACTAAAGCCAGTCAGGCAGCAAACAACGGGCCAGGCCACCCTGGTGGTGTTCGGCGTCGTCTCGAGGCATGGCCAGGAGGCGAGTGCGCAGGCATGCAGGCAAGTCACACAGGCTCTGGCCTGGTGATACCGATGTTCGTCTGGTGACCGACGTGGTCCGCTGCCGAGGTCCAGCGCACCAGCCGCTTCGTGGCACAGTGCGCACCTACGACCACGCCACAACGATCGGAAATCCGG
>DPSI01000332.1:3357-3822 GCA_003527165.1 Pseudomonas sp. | reverse complement strand
GTGGAGGACGTCTCGAGCGTCGGGGTGTTCCGCTACCACCCGGTCGGGGTCGAGGTGGAGAGCGTACCGTCCTTCTATCTGTCCTCCGTCTTCAACGGCAGCATTAGCAAGATGCTGCATCACTATCCAACTGCCCGGGCGGCTTTCGCGGCCATGCAGGCTGGCGAAGTCGACGCCACCATGGCCATGCGCGGAGAGATCGACTGGATGCTCCATCAGGCCAACGACAGCCACCTGAAACTGGCCGAGAACGCCTACCCGAACATGGGCAAGCAGGCCTGGGACCTCGGCATGGCCGTGCACGAATCCAACCGCCAGCTGGCCTATGCCATCGAAGGTGAACTGGAGCGGTTGATCGAGGACGGCAGCGTCGAGCGGATCTACGCTAAGTACGGGCTGCGCTACGAGTTGCCGGAGCTGTATCAGGCCGAACAAGCCGGTAACTGAGCAGAACGAACCGAAACG
>DPSI01000332.1:0-3245 GCA_003527165.1 Pseudomonas sp. | reverse complement strand
GCCCTGCGGCGTGTTTTCGATTTGTATGGCTGCGCGCTGTAAGCGTGCTCAAGCACCTCGCATCCTCGGGTGCAGGAAGTACCCCACCGCCAGCGGCGTGGCGACGGTGATGACACCCAGGCCGAGTATCGTTATCGCGATGGGCAGGCCGTGATGGTCGGCAATCCAGCCGACGGCGATCAGCGGAACGATACTGCCGACATAGCCGCAGACCAGATAGGTCGAAATCAATGCTGAGCGCTCTGTCGGGCCGGCGATGCGATTGACCATGCTGATGCCCGCCAACAGGCACAGGCCGTGGCCCGCCGCGGCAGCGCAGACGCCGACAACGAAAATGCCGGATGAGCCAAACCGGAAGTTGAGAACCAGCATGGCGTTGCTCAGCACCACGGCCAGCAACCCGAGAAATCCGCACCAGCGCACGCTCATCTTGGCCGAGAGCAGCTGCACCAACGCCGAGGCCAGCAGGATGACACCGATTGCCGTGCCGCTGACGATCGGTCCGTGCCAGGGCACCATCTGATCCAGGAACAGCGGTGCCATCGAGGCGTAGAGCCCGAACACGCCAAAGGCGAAGAACGGGCAGGCACAGGTCAATGCGAACGCCAGCGAATCGTGGCGAGCGGCCCAGGCCAGACGAGGGATGAACGCATGCCATTTCAGCGGCACCTGGCTGGCGTGGGGCTTAACCTGCGCGCGCATCAGCGCATAAACGGCCAGCACACCCAGCACCAGAGACGGCACATAGGTAGTGACCAGCGGATGAGGCAGCCACTGGCCGGTGATGCCACCAGTGATAGGCCCCAGCCCGAAACCAAAGGCAAGCAGGAAACTGGTGATCATCGAAATGCGTTGTGAAGCCCCGTCGCGGGAGATATGCACCAACCCCACCGAGGCGCTGGTAACGATCAGGCTGGACGCCAACCCGACCGCAAAACGGCCGATGTTCAGGCTCGGCAGGGTCCAGGCGATCATGGTCAACAGCGTACCGCCCCAGCCGAGCAGCAATCCGGCCATCATCACCGGCCGGAAGCCCAGCGTGTCTGACAGGCGCCCCATGAACAGCAGGCCGAACAGGGCCCCGAGCATGTACACCACGTAAATCATCGAAATGTCACTGGTCCGCAGCTGCCAGGCTTGCTGGTAGAGCGGATACAGCGGTGATATCAGGGCCGTGCCCATCACGCCCACGCACATGGCGAAACACACCCAGGGAAACGGGGACCACGTCTCTTTCATTACAAAACGCCTGCGCAAGAAGTATGCGGCGTCGACCCGACCCGCAGCACTTGGCGGGTGAGTGGAGGCCTCGATCGATAGGCGCCTACTGTATCGGCTCGACGCCTGCCACGCGCGGCAATTCTCCAGCTGATTGGCGGCTCATCAGGAGAGCCTTGGTGCAAGGCGCGCGCCCCGGGTGAGAAAACGCCGTTGAACGATGGCGCGACGTTGTGCAGCAAAACCTTCCAGGACAAGTACCAGGCACCTGGATTCGCGCGCCCTAGCGCGGTATTGCTACCAAGGAAGTAGGGAAATCGGTACTGCGTGCAATTGCTGGCTAAGGGTCTGGAACGAAGAATCGGCACCAGACCGGGAAAACTTCCCGGCGACGATAACAATGAACCCGTAGAGGTAGCCGCAATGAAGCACACCGGTCTTCGCAAGCCCTTCGCTCTGACAGCGCTCTGCGCCGCCATGGCGTTGTCCAGCGTGTCGGCATGGGCAGTCACTGATCAGGAAATCCTCAATGACGCCAAATCCACCGATCAGATCGTGACCAACGGCCTGGGCCTGCAAGGGCAGCGTTACAGCACCCTGGATACCCTGAACAGCGAAAACGTCAGCCAGCTCCGTCCGGTCTGGGGCTTTTCCTTTGGCGGTGAAAAGCAGCGCGGCCAGGAAGCACAGCCGTTGGTGAAGGACGGCGTCATGTACCTCACCGGCTCCTATTCGCGCGTTTTCGCCGTCGATGCACGTACCGGTAAAGAACTCTGGCAATACGATGCACGCCTGCCCGACGGCATCATGCCGTGCTGCGACGTCATCAACCGAGGCGTGGCGCTGTACGACGACCTGGTGATTTTCGGCACCCTTGACGCCAAGCTGGTCGCGCTGAACAAGGACACCGGCAAGGTGGTATGGAAGAAGACCGTGGCCGACTACAAGGCCGGTTACTCCATCTCTGCGGCGCCGATGGTTGTGAAAGGCAAGCTGATCACCGGCGTGGCCGGTGGCGAATTCGGCGTGGTCGGCAAGATCGAAGCCTTCAACCCCAAGAATGGCGAATTGCTGTGGAGCCGCCCGACCGTTGAAGGTCACATGGGCTATGTAATGAAAGATGGCAAGCAGGTCGAGAACGGCATCTCCGGTGGTGAAGCCGGCAAAACCTGGCCGGGCGACCTCTGGAAGACCGGCGGCGCCGCGCCCTGGCTCGGCGGCTACTACGACCCGGATACCGACTCGTTGCTGTTCGGAACCGGTAACCCCTCGCCCTGGAACTCGCACCTGCGCCCGGGCGACAACCTGTACTCGTCCTCACGACTGGCGCTGGATCCGGACGATGGTTCGATCAAATGGCACTTCCAGTCCACCCCGCATGACGGCTGGGATTACGACGGAGTAAACGAACTCATCTCCTTTGATTACCAGGACGGCGGCAAGACCATCAAGGCCGCAGGCACCGCGGACCGTAACGGATTTTTCTACGTGCTCGATCGCACCAATGGCGAGTTCATTCGTGGCTTCCCGTTCGTAGACAAGATCACCTGGGCCAAGGGTCTGGACGAGAATGGCCGCCCGCTCTACGACGACGCCAACCGTCCCGGCGCGCCGGGGCAGGCAGACAAGGGCTCGTCGGTGTTCGTTGCGCCATCGTTTCTCGGTGGCAAGAACTGGATGCCGATGGCGTACAGCCAGGACACCGGCCTGTTCTACGTGCCGTCCAATGAATGGGGCATGGATATCTGGAACGAAGGCGTGGCGTACAAGAAGGGTGCCGCCTACCTTGGCGCGGGCTTTACCATCCACCCGCTGAACGAGGATTACATCGGTGTGCTGCGGGCGATCGATCCGAAGACCGGCAAGGAAGTCTGGCGCTATGAAAACTATGCGCCGCTGTGGGGCGGCGTGCTGGCAACCAAGGGCAATCTGGTCTTCACAGGCAACCCGGAAGGCTTCCTGATGGCCTTCGACGCCAAGACCGGCAAGAAGGTATATGAATTCAATACCGGCTCCGGCGTGATCGG
>DPSI01000570.1 GCA_003527165.1 Pseudomonas sp. | reverse complement strand
TGAGGGCGCCAAAGATCGGCGACCTGGCCGTCAGCGGCGCGGGCTGCACCCTCGCCGCCGCCGTCACCGCCGAGCTGGTGCCCCAAGGCTTTGGCCCCATCACCTCCCTGGCGGACGTCCGCAGGCTGATCTACGGCCAGTTCCACCCCGCCGCACAACAACTCTCCGGCAGGGATTTCCTGCGTCTCAAGCAGCAACGCAGCGAAGCCGACCGATTGAAACTGCTGGCTGCCCTGATCGGCGTCCCGCAGAACGAGTTCAAGAAGATTCGCCTGAGCGAAGCCTATGAGCGTTACTACGCGACGCCCTCCAATTCGGCCACGCTGCAAGCCTACGGCGACCTCCTTTCCGCCCTGGTGGAAGGCAAGGCCTTGAGCCAGGCGAGTACCGAATACCTGCTGAGTGTCATGAACCGTGTGGAAACCGGTGCCCAGCGCATCAAGGCCGGTCTGCCGGCCACAGTCAGCTATGCCCACAAGACCGGGACACAGGTCGCCCGCATCTGTGATGCCGGCTTGATCGCCCCGCCGCCTTTCCGCCTGGCCGACCCCGCGGGACGTATCGTCGTGGTTGCGTGCGTAAGCGGCGCCGCATCCACGGCCAAGGCCGAGCGCGCATTACGCGGCACCGGCGAAGCCATCACAGCCTCCGGAGTGCTACGCCTATGAAGACGCCTGCCCTCGTGCGTAACAGAAACCTGCTTGCCCTTCCGGCGCTGATTGGCGTGGGACTGGCGCTCTGGGCGTACAAGGAGCAGGCGTATTCGGATTCCTGGCGCAACACGCTGGAGCAGGATATCCGCAAGATCGACGAACAGACGCCAGGCAACCTGGGCGTTTACGTCAAACACCTGGGCGACGGCAAGGCGCTCAGCTACGAGGCGGATCGGTTCTGGTATCTGGGCTCGGCGGTGAAGGTGCCGATCGCCGTCGCGGTCCTGCAAAGCATCGATGAGGGCGAGCACAGCCTTGATGACGAGATGGCCCTGGAAGCTGGCGACAAGGTCGACGGTTCGGGTGATCTGGTCTGGCAGGACGACGGGGTGGAATACTCGCTGCGCAGCCTGCTGAACGAAATGCTCATCGAAAGCGACAACACCGCAGCCAATATGCTGATCCGCCTGATCGGCGAGGACCAGTTGAACGAGCGCACCCGCAAGAACATGGGCGGAAAAGGATTCGAACGCATCACCGACTTCACCCAGGTTCGCCGCGACGTCTACGGCGAACTCCACCCCGACGCGCGCAAGCTGGACAACATCGAACTGGTGAAGCTGGCCTCGGCACGCTTCAGCGAGCCGCGCTACGAAGCAGTGGCGAACGCCCTCTCCCTCTCGAAAAGTGAGCTGAAGGCCGACAGCATGGAGCAGGCCTATGAGCGCTATTACGCGCGAAACCTGAATTCCAGCACCCTGGAAGCCTACGGCACGCTGCTCGAAAACCTGGTCGAAGGCGAGCTGCTATCCGAATCCAGCCGTGACCTGCTGTTCAAGGACATGAAGATCGATCGCTACGACGGCTACCGCCTCGAAGCCGGCCTGCCGAGCGACGTGCCTTTCATTCAGAAAACCGGAACGCAACTAGAACGCGCCTGCCATGTGGGCGTAATCGATCCCTTGGCCGAGCAGCAGGCGACCACCGTAATCGTCGTCGCCTGCGCCGAAGCCCTGGACGAGGCCAAGGAAGCCGGGGCGGCCTTCGAGCAAGTGGGTGAAGCCATCACCAGGGCGTTGCTGGGCAAGCCTGACTGATGGGTACGCCGCAATAGAACTTCTTCCACGGCGCCCACGCCCCAGCGGAGGATCAAAGCCAAGGCGCTCCGCGCCCAGGGGACAGACATGAACACGTGGGCCCAGCCCAGTCACAACGCAAAGCTTCGCCCCGAGGGCGGGCCTCCCACAAAAGCAGCGCGTGCATGCTGAATCCCGTGGAAGGCGCGTCCCGCATGGGCACCCCAGACAGGCGCTCTGTCGGTGCGAGGCGCGCAGGCGTGAGCGGAACTTGGCATCGGGTGTAATGTGAAGCTGAACTGATCAGAGAGGCGTCGATCATGCGCAAGGCCGAAGTCAAACACCGAAACACCGTCAAACTCGAACGCCTGCAGCGATTTCTGACCTGGACGGCGGAGCGGCACCCGGAATTCGCGCCGAAAAAGAATCATCAGGAGAAGTGGTTCAGCACCTACCTTGGCCATCAGCCGCCGGAAATCGGTCGCGCGGCGCGATTGTTCTGGCTCGGGCTGGACGAGCCCACCGTCGAGGCGAACCTCGGAAATGCCGATCCCGCAAGCCTGATCGGCCGCTTGTTGAACCGGGACCTCAACGACTTCAGTTGCACCGTCGATATTTTCAGCGTTGAGAAAAGCCTCGACTGCGGGCCGGTGCAGAATCTGCTGGAACCCGAATTCGCACTGCGCATAGCCGATAGCGGCTCCATCGAAGAGTTCGAGCGCAACGTCGACAGGGCCGTCGAGGCGCTGGTCCGGGATCGCCTGCAGGTGCTGGAAAATCCCTTCGCCAGCATGACCGACGAGCAGAAGGCACGCTGCCTGGATCGCCTGCCCACCAAGCTGTCGCGCCTCGATGACTTCGCCGCCCGAGCGGTGGACATTCTCAACGAGGTGATCCACGAGTTGCGCTACGTGGTCGAACTGCGCCACGGCGAGGTCGCGCTGGACATGCAACGGCGAATTCCGGGTGGCCAGGGGCACGTGCTCAACGAGCGCGAGGTGGCCGAGCTCAAGGAACAGGATCGCCAGACACTGAACGCCAAATTCGAGATGATGATCGAGGAAGCGCAGGACTTCGACCTGCAGCTGTTGGGCGAGAAGCGCCTGACCGAAGTCTTCATGATGGAGCCGAAGAAGCTGCGCCGAACCATCCGCTTCGCCCGTGAGGACCATCGGGAAAAGATGGCATTCGCGGTGTTGCTGGAAAACAACGCGCGCTTCGTGCACTACCACAAGCTGTACGCGGCGCGGCGAATCACCCGCACCTGGACGGCGCTGCTCGGGCCGACCAATAGCGGCAAGACCCACCAGGCGATCGAGGCCATGACCGGCGTCGAGCATGCCATCTACCTCTCGCCGCTGCGGCTGATGGCGCTGGAGAACCAGGAGCGCATCGAATCCATGGGCGTGCCCTGCTCACTGGTCACCGGCGAGGAGGAAGTCATTCGCGAGGGGGCGACGCATTTCTGCTGCACCGTCGAAGAGTACGCGCGTTTCCGCCACCAGCCCTTGGATGTGGTGGTTATCGACGAGGTGCAGATGATGGCCGACTCGCAACGCGGTTGTGCCTGGGTCGACCCACTGGTCAGCGCCTAT
>DPSI01000057.1 GCA_003527165.1 Pseudomonas sp. | reverse complement strand
TGATGCCCCAGTCGCGCAGGCGGAACTGGGTGCGGGCCTGACCGAAGCCCTTTTTCTGCAGGGCAACTTCCATGGCGTCGAAGGCGCCATCGAAGTCCAGGCCGTCGAACTCGCCCGAGTTAATCAGTTCGCCGTGTTCGCCATAGGTGTCATTCCACGGCGCAGGCGTCTCGTCGCCTGCGCTGGTGCGCACCACGGCCTTGATCGGCAGGTCGTATTTGGTAGCGAAGGCGAAGTCGCGCTCGTCGTGTGCCGGCACGGCCATCACTGCGCCTTCGCCATAATTCATTAGCACGTAGTTGGCGACCCACACCGGCAGCAGCTCGCCGGTCAGTGGATGTCGCACGCGCAGCGACGTTGCGAGGCCTTTCTTCTCCTGAGTGGCGATATCGGCTTCGGCGACGCCGCCACGCTTGCACTCGTCAATGAACGCCTGCAATTCGGGATTGTTCCGAGCGGCGAGGGTGGCCAGCGGATGTTCGGCGGCGACTGCCACATAGGTGGCGCCCATCAGGGTGTCGGGGCGCGTGGTGAAGACCTTCATCGCGCCTTCGCTGCCGATGCTGGTGACATCGTAGGGGAAGCTGATTTCCATCCCCCGGGACTTGCCGATCCAGTTGCGCTGCATGGTTTTGACCTGTTCCGGCCAGCCGTCCAGCTCGTCCAGGCTCTCCAGCAGCTCATCCGCATAGGCGGTGATCTTGAAGTAGTACATGGGGATTTCGCGCTTTTCGATCAGCGCGCCGGAACGCCAGCCACGGCCATCGATGACCTGCTCGTTGG
This sequence comes from Pseudomonas sp., assembly GCA_003527165.1. Classification (GTDB taxonomy): domain Bacteria; phylum Pseudomonadota; class Gammaproteobacteria; order Pseudomonadales; family Pseudomonadaceae; genus Stutzerimonas. The sequence goes on along the minus strand of DPSI01000057.1, from coordinate 14,028 downwards.
CCAGTACGGTCTGGTCGACCGGATCCCAGTTGACGGTGCCGTTCTTGCGGTAGATCACGCCCTTCTCGTACAGGCGGGTGAACAACCACTGTTCCCAGCGGTAGTAGTCGGGCTTGCAGGTCGTGACTTCGCGCGTCCAGTCGACCGCCAGGCCCAGGCTCTTCAGCTGGGTGCGCATGTAGTCGATGTTCTCGTAGGTCCACTTGGCCGGCGCGACCTTGTTCTTCATCGCCGCGTTTTCGGCCGGCATGCCGAAGGCGTCCCAACCCATGGGCTGCAACACGTTCTTGCCCTGCATGCGCTGGTAGCGGGCGATCACGTCACCGATGGTGTAGTTGCGCACGTGGCCCATGTGCAGCTTGCCGCTGGGGTAGGGGAACATCGACAGGCAGTAGAAAGTGTCCTTGCCTGTCTGCTCACTTACTTCAAAGGATTTCTGCGAATCCCAGTGGGACTGCGCGGCGGCTTCGATTTCGCGGGGCTGATACTGTTCGTGCATGGCTACTGGCGTTGAATAGGGGCTGGCTGTTCGCGAAGCGGCGACGGGCTGCGGAAATGCCGGGTCGGGACCTGGCGAAGACGGCGGCGTAACGGGCTGGATGCGAAAGCATGGAAGCGCCGTAGCATACATGACCCCCCGTGACCGAGGGAAACCTGATTTGCCGCGCTGCGCGGGCCCCGTTGGTCGCGGGCGGCGTCATCGTTCGAGTCTGAGCTACGCTTGTACCGGGGGCGGGACGAACGAAGAGGTGAATCATGGGTAGAGAGCGCCAAGCGGATGAGGGCAACCTGTACGGACGCGTGCTGCAGCGGCTGAGTGTGGCCCTGGAAGAAGCGGAGCGAGCCGCGGGTGATGACACCGGGGCGGCGACCGAACTGGAAGTCGGCGGGTTGACGCCTGCGGAGTTCGATCTGATTCGCGCCTACCTGCAGCAGGATGCGCAATGGCTGTCGGGCTGGCATGCGGCTGCCGAGGAGCAGGCGCAGCTGGTGCGCCAGGCAACGCGTCCGGCGTTACGCAATGTGCTGCGCCATCATCCGGGCAAACGGACCAAACAGGCTCCATTGTCACTTCAGCGGGCCATGAACTGTGCACTCTGTGGTGCCAGCGTGAACTGGCCCGAAGGTGCGGGGCCGGTTGCCTGTTCGGCCTGTGGTTCTCAGTTGCTGCGTGCGAGGCAGCGGTTGCATACCTACCCAAAGCATTGATGGTGCCCCTGCTGCCGACAAGCGGATGCCTCGGCAGGTAAAGTTGCAGTGACCGATCTACCGGAGCTGCGCATGCCGATTCGCTATTTCTTCAAACAACTGCTGCTGCCCCCGGGCGGCCTGTTACTGCTGTTGCTTGCCGCCTGGTGGCTCAGGCGCCGTGCACCGCGGCTGGCCGCGCTCTGTTTCGTACTGGGCTTCGGCGGACTGTGGCTGATGAGCCTGCCGGTTACGGTGGAATGGGCGGCGCGCGCATTGGAACGCGAGTCGGCGCTGGATCGAGCGGGCTGGCCCAGACTTGGGCAGCAGGCGCAGGCGATCGTGGTGCTTGGCGCCGGCCGCGAGCAGGCCGATCCGGGGTGGGGGTCGGATCAACCCAGCCATATCGCGCTCGAACGCCTGCGTTACGCCTCACGGCTGGCCAAGGCCTCGGGCCTGCCGATCCTGGCCAGTGGTGGGCTGCACTATGGTCAGCCGCCCAGTGAAGCCTTGTTGGCTGCCGAGGCGCTACAGCGCGACTTCGCTACGCCGACGCGTTGGCTCGAAGAGCGCAGCCGCACAACCTGGGAAAATGCGCTGTACAGCGCCGAGCTGCTCAAGGCTGCGGGAATCGAACGGATCGTGCTGGTGACCTCGGCGTCGCATATGCCGAGGTCGCGTTGGTGTTTCGAGCAGAACGGCCTGGAGGTGATTGCAGCGCCGATGGGCTTTCTCGGCGTGCCCAACGGGCGGCCCTTTGGTGGTTGGCTGCCCGAGTCGAAAGCCGTCTGGCAGAACAGCATGCTGCTCAACGAGGCGGTGGGGATGCTGGTCTATCCGCTGCTCTACACCGGCAACGCCGAGTGATGAGGCCAGTCGCCACTCGGCGCCAATCGGGGCCGCTCAGGCCAATCGGCGGCGGATCAGGCCCCAGCCGAGCAGCAGTACGCATACTGCGATCAACGGCCATGAGCGCCACTGCAGATACGGCGTCAGCCCCTGCATCGGGGTGACTTCGCCGTAGAGCACCGCCTCCTCGAAAGCGGGCACCTGCTCGACGATGCGCCCCTGAGTATCGATCAGCACGGTGACACCGTTGTTGGTGGCGCGGATCATCCAGCGCCCGGCTTCCAGCGCGCGCATCTGTGCCATCTGCAGGTGTTGCAGCGGCCCGATGGAGTGACCGAACCAGGCATCGTTGCTGACCGTGAGCAGGATATCGCTCTGCGCCGCGAGGCTCGCCGCGAATTCCGGATACACCACTTCATAGCAGATGAAGGGGGCTATTCGATAACCCTTCGCCTCCAGCAGTGCCTGCTCCGGCGTGCCCCGGGCAAAGTCCGACATGGGCAGGTCGAAGAAGGCAATCAGGCCGCGCAGTAGGTCCTGTAAGGGCACGTATTCGCCGAAGGGCACCAGCTTCTGTTTCAGGTAGGTGCCCTGCGCGTCGCCAACGGTGGTCAAACCGTTGTAGTAACGCAGTTCGCCATCGGCGTTGGGCTGGCGCACCGGCACTCCGGTGATCAAGGCCGACTGACGGTCCTGGGCGAAGCGGCTCATCATGGTCAGGTAACCATCGGCATGGTCCTTGAGGATCGGCACAGCGGTTTCGGGCCAGACAATGAGGTCGGCGGGGCGGCTACGGAACGTCATGTCACGATAGAGCAGCAGCTGCATCTCGAGTTTCTTCGGGTCCCACTTGATGCTTTGCGCCACGTTGCCCTGCATCGCGGCGACCGTGATCGGCTCGTCCTTGGCCGCTGTCCAGGCGTGTTGGCCGATGCCCAGCGCGCCGCCCCAGAGAATCGCCAACACTGCTAGCGCGCCGATCAGCGCACTCTTGTGAGCGAACAGGCGAGGCAGTTCGATCAGCAGGGTCGCGGTCAGGACGATTGAGAAGCTGAGCAGCCAAACCCCGCCAAGGGGAGCGAGCCCGGCCAGCGGTCCCTCGAGTTGGCTGTAGCCGGCATAGAGCCAGGGGAAACCGGTCAGCACCCAGCCGCGCAGTGCGTCCAAGGCAAGCCACAGCGCGGCGAATATCAGCGCACCGATCAGTGGCGCTCCCGTGGGCCGCAACCAGCGCGACCAGACCCAGCCGAGCAGCGCGAAGAACAATGCCAGGCCTGCGACGAAGCCCAGCGTCAGCGTGCCCGCCAGGATGGGCGGCGCCGCGCCGAAGTCATGGATGCTGACATAGACCCAGCTGACGCCCGAGGCGAACAGGCCGAATCCGTAGCACCAGCCGCGACCGGCGGCCTGCTTGGGCGCCAGTTCACGCAGGCCGAGGTAGATCAGTCCGATCGACAACAGGGCCAGCGGCCATATATCGAACGGCGCAAGCGACAGGGTGGTCAGGGCGCCAGCGGCGAGCGCCAGCAGGTTGCCCGGCCAGCCGGGGCGGGTGATCCAGCGCATGGGGTTTCCTTGAGAACCACCCCCGGCACAGGCGGCCGGGGGTGGGTGGATTCAGAGCGAATGAGTCTACCGAAGGTTTCGGTGCACCGGCAGGGCGCTTAGCGGTTTTCCGCCTCGGTGCGAGTCAGGCGCAGCATGTGTACGCGGCGGCTGTCGGCGTTCAGGACACGGAAGCGGAAGCCGCCGATCTCGGTGACCTCGTTACGCTTGGGCAGATGACCAAAAGTGCTCATGACCAGGCCGGCCACGGTATCGAACTCTTCGTCGGGGAACTCACTGCCGAAAAACTCGTTAAAGCTGTCGATCGGCGTCAGCGCCTTGACCAGAAAGTCGCCGCTGGGCAGCGGGCGGATATAGCTGTCTTCTTCAATGTCGTGCTCGTCTTCGATGTCGCCGACGATCTGCTCCAGCACGTCTTCGATAGTCACCAGGCCGGCGACGCCGCCGTACTCATCGATAACGATGGCCATGTGGCTGTGGTTCGCGCGGAACTCGCGCAGCAGCACGTTGAGGCGCTTGGACTCGGGTACGAAGGTGGCCGGGCGCAGCAGGTCCTTGATGTCGAACGATTGTTGCTCGCCTTGCAGAATCAGGGGCAACAGATCCTTGGCCAGCAGCACGCCGATGACCTCGTCGAGGCTGTCGCCGACCACTGGATAGCGCGAATGCGCAGCGGAAATGATCGCCGGCAGAAACTCCTTCGGCGACTGGTCGGCGCGGATGCTCATCACTTGCGAGCGCGGCACCATGATGTCGCGCACTTGCAGGTCGGCCACTTGGATGGCGCCTTCGACGATTGCCAGGGCTTCGTTGTCCAGCAGTTTGTTCTGGTGGGCGCCGCGCAGTACTTCCAGCAGCTCCTCACGGTTTTTCGGCTCATGGGCAAAAGCCTGGGTAATTTTCCCAAACCAGGACTTTTGCCCGTTGCTCGATCGGTCTTCGCTCATGTCTTTGACTCAATGGTCCTTGCAGTGGCCCGTATCGGGCTATTCGGTGGCATAAGGGTCGGCATGTCCCAGTTCGGCCAGCAGCTGACGTTCGAGGCCCTCCATCTCTTCGGCTTCGTCGTCTTCGATATGGTCGTAGCCGAGCAGATGCAGGCAGCCGTGAATGACCAGGTGCGCCCAGTGCGCCGGCAAAGCCTTGCCTTGCTCGACCGCCTCGCGCTCGACCACCGGTACGCAGATCACCAGGTCACCAAGCAGCGGGATATCCAGCAATTCGTCCGGTACGTCGGCGGGAAAGGACAGCACGTTGGTGGCGTAGTCCTTCTGTCGCCAGGTGTGATTGAGCTCGCGGCCTTCTTCTTCATCGACCAGGCGAATGGTCAGCTCGGAGTCGCCCTTGCGCTGGCGCAGCGCAAGCGCGCACCAGCGCCGTAGATCCGCTTCGTCAGGCACCGCGCCGCTACTGGCGCATTGCACGTCGAGTTCAATCACCGTGACTGTCCCGAACATTGCGCTTGCCTGTCTGGGGCGGGTTGTCTTCGAAGGCCTCGTAGGCTTCGACGATGCGCTGCACCAGTGGGTGACGCACCACGTCCTTGGGCTTGAAGTGGGTGAAGCTGATGCCGTTGACGTCCTTGAGCACTTCGATCACATGGGCCAGACCGCTCTTGGTGCCGCGCGGCAGATCGACCTGGGTAATGTCGCCGGTGATCACCGCGGTGGAGCCGAAGCCGATACGGGTGAGGAACATCTTCATCTGTTCCAGCGTGGTGTTCTGGCTTTCGTCGAGGATGATGAAGCTGTTGTTCAGGGTGCGCCCGCGCATGTAGGCCAGGGGTGCGATCTCGATGACCTGCTTCTCGATCAGGCGCGCCACGTGCTCGAAACCGAGCATTTCATAAAGTGCGTCATAGAGTGGGCGCAGATAGGGATCGATCTTCTGCGCCAGGTCGCCCGGCAGAAAGCCAAGCTTTTCACCCGCCTCGACCGCCGGCCGCACCAGCAGGATGCGACGGATCTGCTCGCGCTCCAGCGCATCGACGGCGCAGGCGACGGCCAGATAGGTCTTGCCGGTACCAGCGGGGCCGATGCCGAAATTGATGTCGTTGTCGAGGATCGACTGCACGTAACGCTGCTGATTGGCGCCGCGTGGACGGATGTTGCCCTTGCGCGTGCGCAGCGAAATGTTCGGCGTGGTGGAAGAGTTGTTCAACTCTTCCATGGCGGATTCCTGCAGGAACAGGTGAACCATGTCCGGCGAGAGCTCGGTGCTCTTGGTCTCGCGGTACAGGCGTCGCAGGAGATGTTCCGCCGCTTGGGCCACATCGGTCGGACCGACCAGCTCGAACTGGTTGCCGCGATTACGGATTTCCAGGTCCAGGCGCTGTTCGATCAGGCGCAAATGCTCGTCGAATTGGCCGCACAGATTGGCGAAGCGGTTGGCTTCAAAAGGTTCGAGGGTGAAGCGATGAGGCTCTATGGCGGTGTTCAAGGGCTTTTATTTGACCTGCTCTGCATATGGGTTTGATGAGAATAGCGCCGCACGGGGAAAAAAGCAGCGGCGTGCCGGCGCTGGCAACTTAAATCGACCATGCTGCCATCGCTCGCTCGATAGCAGCTGTGGTGCTCTGCTCAGCCTGCGGCTTACGCTAGCCGCGACCTAGGGCGGGTGAAACCCGCCGAACGGAGCTGGCTTCCCGCATCTCCGACGGGTTATCCCCGTGCACTACGATTTTTCTGTAGTGCCAAATTCATTGGGCCAAGGGCCTGACCGAACAAGTCCGGCCCTACGGGTCGAAACGCAGTCGCCACCGACCCGGTCCGGCTTTCAGCCAATCAAAGTACCGCGCAACGAGTGCGGCAGGGCATCGTCGATATGCACGTCGACGAACTGGCCGATCAACCTCGGATTGTCGCAACGGAAGTTGACGATCCGGTTGTGTTCGGTACGACCCTGGAGCATGCCCGGGTCTTTCTTAGAGTAGTCGGTGACCAGAATACGCTGCTGGGTGCCCACCATCCGTCGGCTGTTCTCGAAGCCCTGCTGGTTGATCCGCTGCTGCAGGATCGCCAGGCGCTGCTTCTTGACCTCGTCCGGTGTCTCGTCGGCCAGGTCCGCCGCCGGTGTGCCGGGCCGGGAGCTGTAGACGAACGAATAGGAGAAGTCGAAGCCGACGTCTTCGATGAGCTTCATGGTCTGCTCGAAGTCCTTTTCGGTTTCGCCGGGGAAGCCGACGATGAAGTCCGAGCTGATCAGGATGTCCGGTACCGCCGCCTTCAGCTTGCGGATGCGGGATTTGTATTCCAGTGCCGTATGGTTGCGCTTCATGGCCGCCAATACGCGATCGGAGCCCGCCTGAACCGGCAGATGCAGGTATTTCACCAGTTCCGGCACCTCGGCATGGGCCTCGATCAGCGCGTCGGAGAACTCCAGTGGGTGGCTGGTGGTGTAGCGGATGCGGTCGATTCCGTCGACAGCCGCCACCACACGGATCAGTTCGGCCAGATCGGCGGTGCGCCCGTCGTGGGTGGCACCGCGGTAGCCGTTAACATTCTGCCCGAGCAGGGTGACTTCCCGAACGCCGTTTTCAGCCAGGTGAATGACTTCGGCGAGCACGTCGTCGAACGGCCGGCTGACTTCTTCGCCGCGGGTGTAGGGCACTACACAGAAGGTGCAGTATTTGCTGCAGCCTTCCATGACCGAGACGAAGGCGGTCGGGCCGTCGACGCGTGGCTCGGGCAGGCGATCGAACTTTTCGATCTCAGGAAAGGAAATGTCTACCTGTGGCTTTTTTGTGGTACGCGCCGCGTCGATCATCTCCGGCAGGCGATGCAGAGTCTGCGGGCCGAACACCACGTCCACGTAGGGTGCACGGTCGCGAATCGCCGCGCCTTCCTGGCTCGCCACACAGCCGCCAACGCCGATCACCAGCTGCGGGTTGTCCAGCTTCAGCTCACGCCAGCGGCCCAGCTGAGAAAACACTTTCTCCTGTGCTTTTTCGCGAATCGAGCAGGTATTGAGCAGGATCACGTCGGCTTCCGCTGGGTTTGCGGTGATCTCGAGAGGCTGCTGCTCGCCCAGCAGATCCACCATGCGCGAGCTGTCGTACTCGTTCATTTGGCAGCCATGGGTTTCGATATAGAGCTTGCGGGTCATGTTACGGGCCGGCGTTGTGCAAAAAATGACCGGCGATTATACGGCCAGGACGTGGCCGATAAAAGCGCTGATAACGGAGGGCGAGCCGCCCATCGCGAGCGGATAACGGCTGCGCCTGTGCGATCCGCCTGCTATCGGCGTCACGCTTCCTGAGCCTTGCCAAATGCAGCGCTACGGGCGGAACGGTTCGTTACCCTCGGCGGTTTGCAGGTCCATCAGGTAGTCGCGAAAGATCTGTCCGAGAACCTGCGTAGCGATTTCCAGTTCGTCGCGGCGCATCTGCGAAGAAACTCGATCGGCGGTATCCAGCGCACCTTCCTCGCCATTGACCGCCGACATCTTCAACACCACATAGGCTTGGACGTTGTTCGCAGGCACGCCTTCGCCGCGAAAGAACATCACGCCAAGCCGGTGCTGGGCCAGGGCGTGCCCGCGCAACGATGCCTGTTCAAACCAGTGCAACGCCTTGGTCAGATCGCGCGGGGTGCGGCGACCATCGTAATAGTACTCACCGAGTTCGTAGGCGGCCTGCAGGTCACCTTCGCTGGCGGCCTGTTCGCATGCGCGCAGGGCTTCACGCATCGCCTCCGGGACGGTATTGAGCGCACAGCGGGAAGTTGCCGGAATCAGCAGCGAGTTGCCTCCTGCAGTGACCAGCAGGGGCGTGAGAAGCAGCAGGCAACCAAGGGCGAGGCCGCGGCCGGTGCGAGTCATGAATCAAGGCGCCTCGAAGAGCAGGGCGGTGATAAGGTCCGGCGAAAACGAGCCGACGTTCACATTATGGATAAGCCGCTGCCTGCTTACAAAGGCTTTGATGGCACGTGCTCGGCTTTTATGCGGGCGCGCTGCTTTCTTCCCGAAGATTGCCCGGCAGATTGAGCAGCAGCCAGGCAATGATCGGACAGGCCAGCGCGAGCCAAAGCTGTTGATAGGCGCCGAGCGGGTTGGGGCCGATCGGCAGGCCGGTCCAAGGCAGCAGTGCCAGCATCAAGGCGCCGCCGGCCACGCCAGCACTGGTTTGCAGGCGCGCGGGCCACTGCAGCAAGCCCGCATAAATCACCAGCAGCGCGCTGAGCACACCCAGCGCGAGCGCGTAAGGTGCGCTCCAGCCGAGCTGCCGAGCGAGTTCGAAGAAGGCGCACAGTCCGATTACGATTCGACCCCAGGTTGGCCGACTCCAGATCCACTTGCGGCTCAGTGCCAGTGCCACCACGCCGACCAATGGTAGTCCCAGCAGCAGGGTCGCCTGTAGCAGCCAGCGCTCTGCTTCGAGGGTGTCGCGGCTAAATGCCAATCGAGCTATGGCGCAGGCCCCGGTGCCGGCCGCCAGGCTGAAGGCGAGCAGGGCGCAGAACAGGGCGGGCTGGTCCGGCTCGCCGTAACCGCGGCGCGCCGTTCCAATCCAGACCGCACTGGCCAACGCGGTCACCATCAGCAGCGCGGCTTGTAACAGCTCCGACATCAGGCTGATTTCAGTTGGGCGAAGGCGCGTTCGGCGGCATCGAGGGTCAGCTGCAGCTCTTTGTCACCGTGGGCGATGGAAGTGAAGCCGGCTTCGAATGCGCTGGGCGCCAGGTAAACGCCGCCCTCGAGCATCAGGTGGAAGAACCGCTTGAAGCGCTCGGCATCGCTGGCCATCACGTCGTCGAAGGTTACGATGTCCTCTGCCTCGCTGAAATACAGGCCGAACATGCCGCCGACCTGGGTGGTGACGAAGGGAATGTCGGCTGCCACCGCGCGTTCTTGCAGGCCTTGCAGCATGCGCGTGGTGTAGTCGGTGAGCTCGGCATGAAATCCGGGACGGTTGATCAGCCTCAGCGTGGTCAGGCCGGCGGCCATCGCCAGCGGATTGCCGGACAGTGTGCCAGCCTGATAGACCGGACCCAGCGGGGCGATGCGCTCCATGATGGCACGCTTGCCGCCAAAGCAGCCGACCGGCATGCCGCCGCCGATGATCTTGCCGAAGGTGGTCAGGTCCGGCGTGACGTCATAGTGAGCCTGCGCGCCGCCGAGGGCGACGCGGAAGCCGGTCATCACCTCATCGAAGATCAGCACCACGCCGTGCTTGTCGCACTGCTCGCGCAGCCCCTGCAGATAGCCGGGCGCCGGGGGTACGCAGTTCATGTTGCCTGCGACCGGTTCGACGATGATGCAGGCCACGTCGCTGCCCACTTCCGTGAGCATTTGCTCGACGGCGGCCAGGTCGTTGAATGGCAGGGTCAGGGTGTGCTGGGCGAAGGCCGCCGGCACGCCCGCGGAGCTGGGTACACCCTGGGTCAGCGCGCCGGAACCGGCTTTCACCAGCAGGCTGTCGGAGTGGCCGTGATAGCAGCCCTCGAACTTGATGATGCTGTCGCGGCCGGTATAACCACGGGCCAGACGGATTGCGCTCATGGTCGCCTCGGTACCCGAGCTGACCATGCGCATCATCTCCATGGACGGCACCAGGCTGCAGACCAGTTCGGCCATCTCGGTTTCCATGGCGGTCGGAGCGCCATAGGACAGGCCGTGCTCCAGCTGACGGCGTACGGCATCGAGGACTTCGGGATGGCTGTGGCCGAGAATCATCGGGCCCCAGGAACCGACGTAATCCACATAGCGCTTGTCGTCTTCATCGGTGACGTAGGCACCTTCGGCATGCTTGAAGAACAGCGGTGTGCCGCCGACGCTACGAAATGCACGTACTGGGGAGTTGACGCCGCCAGGAATGCGGTTCTGGGCACTTGCAAAGAGGGTTTCGGAACGGGACATGCGGACCTCTCGATACGGGAATACAGGAATAATGAATCCTGTAAATACAGGTTGATGAGCACGGCGATCGAGGCCGTGCGACGGTCAATGGCTGGCGAACAACTCGCTGAAGGCACGCGCGCGACGTTCGACTTCGCTGGCCGAATCGGCCGCAAACAAGGCATGTACGACGGCGATCAGATCGACGCCCTGGGCGATCAGCCCGGGGGCGTTATCCAGGGTCACACCGCCAATCGCCGTGATCGGCACGCTGAATCGCCGGCGCGCCTCGGTCAGCAGGTCCAGCGTGGCCGCAGGTGCGCCGGGCTTGGTATTGGAATCGAAGAATCGGCCGAAGGCGACATAGCTGGCACCTTCGGCAATGGCCTGTTCAGCCAGATCCAGGCGCGCATGGCAGGTCGCACCGATGATCGCTTTGCGGCCCAGCAGGGCGCGGGCCACCGAGAGCGAACCGTCGTCCTGCCCCAGGTGCAGGCCGACGCCCAGGCGCGCCGCCAGTTCAGCATCGTCATTGATGATCAGCTGGGCCGCGTGGCGTTCACAGAGCTGGCGCAGTGCCTCGGCTTCACGTAGACGGCGTCTGTCATCGTCGGACTTGTCGCGGTATTGCAGTAACCGAGCGCCGCCTTTGAGCGCCGCTTCGGCGTAGGGCAGCAGGCGCCCATCAGCCAGCAGCTTGCTGTCGGTGATGGCATAGAGGCCGCGCAGTTTGGTGGTGTCCTTCATCGGTGGCTTCCTCAGGCCAGGTCCAGCGGCAGCCGCCGCGGGATGTACTGCCCACGGCCTGGCGCCTCGGCGTCACGCAGGGTGCGCCAGGTGTAGTCGAGTGCGGATTTCACTGCGCTGGCGAGCCCTTCGCCCAGGGCCAGGCGGCCGGCAAGCGCACTGGCCAGGGTGCAGCCGGAGCCGTGATAGCTACCGGGCAGGCGCTGGCAGCTGAAGTCATAGCGGCTGCCGTCTCGGCAATAGAGTCGGTTGTGGACTTCGGTCTCGTCGCCGTGCCCACCGGTGATCAACAAATGACGAATGTAGGGCAGCAGTTTTTCCGCACATTCGTCGGCGCTGCCCTCGGGCAGCTCAGCGAGAATCCGCGCTTCGGGGAGGTTCGGCGTGGCGATGGTGGAGACCGGGAACAGTCGCTCGCGCATGGCGTAGCCGACTTCGTCTTTGCCCAACGCGCCGCCACCACCGGCGCGCAGCACAGGGTCACAGACCAGCGGTACGCCCGGTAGCTTCTGCATGATTTCCAGCACCGTTTCGACCATCTCCACCGAGCCGAGCATGCCCAGCTTGACGGCGGCAATCGGCAGGTCGGAGATGACGGCATTGGCCTGCGCTAGCACCCAGTCGCGATCGAGCACGCGGAAAGCGCTCACATCGACGGTGTCCTGCACAGTCAGCGCAGTGACGGTCGGGGCGGCGTGGCAACCCTGAGCGATCAACGCTTCTATATCCGCTTGCAGCCCGGCGCCACCACTCGGGTCGTGGCCGGAAAGGCAGAGAACGGCAGGGCGGGAGCAAGGGCCGGTCATCGATGAGTTCCCCGAATGCATGGCGTAAATGAGGTGGCCGAGGCGAGTCACAGCCAGATTTTCAGGCGTGCGAGCTTATCATCAATCGTCCTGGGCGGCTTGTGGGCGGCACTTGAGTGCCTGATCGCGACATCGGGGCGCGCCGTGCCGCGTGGGCTGACCGGGCATGCTAAAGTGCCATCAGTTTGCGGGCCGCGAGTCTTCAGGGAGCCGGTTTTTCTGACGCGGGCCGGCAGGTCTTCATCGTCATGCGCCATTTTTTCATCTTCATTCTCGGTCTGCTGCCGACACTGGTCGGCGCGATCGAATTCGACCAGAACACCCGACGCCTGCCGCTGGGGCATGTCATGGCAGTGCTGGAAGATGCCGATCGGGACGCCACCATCGAGGACGTGCTCGCGCTCGATGCGACCGGGCGCTTCGTCGATCATCATGACGATGTGCTCAACGCGGGCTACTCACGCTCGGCCTTCTGGCTACGCGTCGACCTGCATTACCGCGTCAGTTCCCCCAGTGACCGCAGCCGCTGGTGGCTCGAACTGGCGTATCCGCCGCTGGATCGATTGGAGGTTTATTTACCCGATGCGCAGGGTGACTACCACCTGGCCCAGGAGAGTGGCGACGCTATACCGTTCAGTCAGCGGCAGATCAGGCAACGCAATCATCTGTTTGAGTTGCAACTGCCTCCTGACCAGCCGCAGCGCATCTATCTGAGGCTGGAAAGCCAGGGCTCGATCCAGGCACCGCTGACATTATGGGCGCCGGTGGCCTACTTGGAAGAACAGTCCGCTCACATCTACGTACTGGCAACCATCTATGGTGTGCTGCTGGTGATGCTGATCTACAACCTGTTCATCTACCTCAGCGTGCGTGATCGCAGCTACCTCTATTACATCCTCTATATCGGCTCGTTCGGCCTTTACCAGGTCTCGGTCAACGGTCTGGGTGTGCAATATTTCTGGCCCGAGTCGCCATGGTGGGCCAATGCCTCCACGCCGTTTCTGATCGGTGCGGCGGGGCTCTTTGGTTGTCAGTTCGCCCGTAGCTTTCTGCGTATCCACGAGCACAGCCGCTGGATCGACCGCACCCTGATTGCACTGATGGCGCTCGGGGTGCTGACCATGGTAATGGCGTTCACCTCCAACTACGCCCTGGCGCTGCGTTTGGCCACCTTTCTGGCGTTGTGTTTTATTTTAGTGGTCTTTGTCGCCGGCAGTGTCGCCTGGTACCGCGGGATGCGTGTGGCCCGCTATTTCATGATTGCCTGGACGGCTTTTCTGATCGGGGCGCAGATCAACACCTTGATGGTCCTCGGTTACCTGCCGCATAACTTCTTCACTATGTACGCCGGACAGATCGGCTCTGCCGTCGAAGTCGCTCTGTTGTCGCTGGCGTTGGCCGATCGCATCAATGCAATGCGCGAAGAGCGCGCCATGATGCTGCAGGAGACCGGCCATAAGCTGGAAAAGCTGAATCGCGAACTGGCCGAGAGCAACCATCTCAAGGACCAGTTTCTGGCCAACGTCACCCATGAGCTGCGCACGCCTATGCATGGCGTTCTGGGCAGTCTTGAGCTCATGCAGACGCTGGAGCTGAGCGGCGAGCTGGCGCAATACCAGCGCATCGCGACCAGCTCGGCGCGTGAGATGATGCGCCTGGTCAATGACATCCTCGCCCTGACCGAGCTGCAGGCCGGCAAGCTTCAGGTGCGCAGGGAGCCGTTCGGCTTACGGACGATGGTCGATGAGCTGTATGTCGTTTACGGGCCTCGTGCTGCGGTGCGTGGGTTGAGCTTCGAACTCGAGATCGCCAGTCACCTGCCCGATATGTTGGAGGGCGATGCCGCCAAGCTGAAGCAGAGCCTTGGCTATCTGCTGGATAATGCCATCAAGTTCACTCCGCAGGGGCGCGTGGTTCTGGCGTTGGCCGGACGCGAAGAGGCTCAATCCGGGTTCATGCTGGAGGCGGACGTGATCGATACCGGCATCGGCTTCGAAGCGCCCGCCGATGATTCGCTTTACCAATATTTTCGGCAGTT
>DPSI01000220.1 GCA_003527165.1 Pseudomonas sp. | reverse complement strand
AAAAGTCGGATGTAAGCGCTTTCATCTCCTTTTTGGCATGTCGCTACAACGGAAGAAACAGGACAACCAAAAGAGATAAAAACGGTTATGTAATCGCTTACATTTGAAAAATAATCCGATGTAAGCGTTTACAAAAACTTAGTTTCGGTTTTTCCTAATGTCAAACACCAATCGCTCAGCGGCCATTCAGAAGGACACAGAGATGGGTGACTCGCTCCCGCCTTTCCCCGCATTGCTGTCGCGTGCCAGCCTGCAAGACGTCGCTCGTCTGGCAGGCGTGTCGACGGCGACTGTATCCCGGGTCATCAACGGCAGCGCGGCCGTGAGCAACGACAAACGCCACGCGGTGCAACGCGCCTGCGATGAGCTCGGCTATGTGCTTAACGCCGCGGCGAGGACCTTGGCATCACGCCGCAGCATGACCATCGGCGCGGTCGTGCCGACACTGGCTACGGAGACGTTTTCCCGCACACTCGCGGCTTTTCAGCAGAGGGTTCACGATGCCGGTTACACGCTCCTGGTCGCCAGTTTCGGCTTCGATGCGCAAGTCGAGCTGAAAGAGGTCCAAACCATGCTGGAGCATGGCGTCGACGCGCTGATGGTGGTCGGCCGAACACACGATCCCAAGATGTGGGACCTGATCGAACGCAAACGCATCCCCTGTGTGCAGGCCTGGGCGCAGGATCACAACCGCCCGAGCGTCGGCTTCGACAACACCGCCGTCGCGCGGCAGATGGTCGAGCACCTGCTGTCCCTGGGCCATCGGAAATTCGCCATGATCATTGGCGAGCCGTCCTTCAACGACCGCGTCGGTGACCGGATCGCAGGCACCAATGCGCGCCTGGCCGAAGAAGGTCTGGAGATACCTGCGCACCGTCACATGGAGACGGATCTGACGCTGGAAGGCGCCATCGTCGCCATGCAGCGTCTGCTACGAGGCCCGACACGCCCCACCGCAGTCATCTGTGCCAACGACCTTCTGGCGTTCGGCGCCCTCCTGGCGGCGAAGAACCTGGGCGTGCGAGTGCCCGAAGAGGTGTCCGTCGTCGGTTTCAACGACTTCGATTACGCCAAGTACATGTCCCCGCCCCTGACCACGATTCGCGTGGACCTCGGGCAGATAGGCGATTACGCGGGGACCTATCTGCTCGAAGCCCTGGCGGGCAAACGGCCGATCGGCCTGATCGAGACAACCACGGAGCTGCTGGTACGAGGAAGCTCCGGCCCGGCGCCGATCGGCCCCGCCTGAGCGCGGCCCGCCGCACCTTCATTCTGGAGCCGACGGCTACGGTATCGCTCCAACCCATCGAGAGGAAACGCCCATGAACAAGAACAACGGCAACTCGGTAAACAACGCGGCGCAAGGCATGCGCAAGGGGCTGACCAACTACGGCGATGCGGAATTCTCCCTGTTTCTGCGCAAGGCCTTCATCAAGGGCGCCGGCTACTCGGACGATGCCTTGTCGCGCCCGATCGTCGGCATCACCAATACCGGCAGCGGCTTCAACCCCTGTCATGGCAATGCGCCGCAACTGATCGAAGCGGTCAAACGCGGGGTGATGCTGGCCGGCGGGTTGCCAGTGGATTTCCCCACGATTTCGATTCATGAAAGCTTCGCCCACCCCAACAGCATGTTCCTGCGCAACCTCATGTCCATGGACACCGAGGAAATGATCCGCGCCCTGCCGATTGATGCCGTAGTGCTTATCGGCGGCTGCGACAAGACCGTTCCAGCACAACTGATGGGCGCCGCCAGCGCCGGTGTGCCAGCCATCCAGCTGGTCAGCGGTTCGATGCTGACCGGCTCGCATCGCGGTGTGCGTGTCGGCGCTTGCACCGATTGCCGACGCTTCTGGGGCATGTACCGCGGCGAGGAGATCGACCAGCAGGAGATCACCGAGGTCAACGACCAGCTGGTGGCCAGCGTTGGCACCTGCTCGGTCATGGGCACCGCCAGCACCATGGCCTGCGTCACCGAAGCACTGGGCATGATGCTTCCCGGCGGTGCCACGCCACCGGCGGTTACCGCTGACCGCATCCGCATTGCCGAGCGCACCGGCACGCAAGCGGTGGCGATGATTCAGGCGGGAATGACGCCTGATCGGATTCTCACCAAGAAGGCGTTCGAGAACGCCCTGATGGTGCTGCTCGCCATTGGCGGCTCGACCAACGGCAGCGTGCACCTGGCGGCGGTCGCCGGCCGTTGCGGCATCCGCATCGACATGGACCAGGTCGATGCGCTCGGCCGCAATATCCCGGTTCTGGTCAACCTCAAGCCATCCGGCACGCACTACATGGAAGATCTGCACAAGGCCGGCGGCCTGGCGCCCGTGCTGCGCGAACTGCGGCCTTTCCTGCACCTCGACGCACTGACGGTGACAGGCCGCACGCTGGGCGAGGAGCTCGATGCGATCGCCGCCTTCCCGCAAGAGGTGGTGCGCCCGCTGGATAACCCCATCTATCCGCAGGGCGGCATCGCCTTTCTGCGCGGCAACCTTGCGCCGGACGGCGCGATCATCAAGCAGTCCGCCGCCAGTGCCGAGCTGATGGAACACGAAGGCCGCGTGGTGGTGTTCGATGGCCTGGAGGATCTCGCTCAGCGCATCGACGATCCGGACCTCGACGTGAACGCTGACGACATCCTGGTGCTGAAGAACATCGGCCCCAAGGGCGCGCCGGGCATGCCCGAGGCCGGCTACATCCCGATCCCGCGCAAGCTGGCGCGCGCCGGCGTTAAGGACATGGTGCGCATTTCCGACGGCCGCATGAGCGGCACGGCGGGGGGCACCATCATCTTGCATGTCACCCCCGAAGCGGCCGTTGGCGGCCCTCTCGCACTGATCGAGAGCGGCGATCGTCTGCGTCTGAGCGTCCGCGAGCGCGCCCTCGATCTGCTGGTCAGCGACGAGGAACTGGCCCGTCGGCGCAGCGCAAACAGCCTGCCGGAGCCGCGCGAAGGCGATGAACGCGGCTATCGCAAACTGTTCCTGGATACCGTGACACAGGCCGACCGCGGCTGTGATTTCGATTTCCTCAGCAGCCTGAACGAACACGGCAGCATTCCGCAGCAGCGGTGAACCCACCTTGTCGCCCTGCTACGCGGGGCGGCCCACCAACCCTCTGAAACAGCCTGGAGCGCTACATGAGTTCTACCGAGCAGAACGACTACCTCTTCACCCCCAGCATCCCCAGCCTCGCCGTAGCGGATAGCAGCCAGCGCTTCCCGGTTCGGCGCGTCTACTGCGTCGGCCGCAACTATGCCGAACATGCGCGCGAGATGGGCCACGACCCGGATCGCGAGCCGCCGTTCTTCTTCACCAAACATCCGGATAGCCTGCTGCCGGACGGCAGCGTGTTCCCCTACCCGCCGGGCACCGAGAGCGTGCACCACGAGATCGAAATGGTCGTGGCCATCGGTCGCGGCGGTGTCGATATCCCAGTCGCGCAAGCGCTCGAGCACGTCTACGGCTACGCCGTCGGACTGGACATGACCCGTCGTGACCTGCAGGCCGAAGCGAAGAAGATGGGGCGGCCCTGGGCTGTCGCCAAGGGCTTCGACCATGCCGCACCCTGCTCGGCGCTGGTGCCAGCGGCGCAGATCGGCCATCCGACCGAGGGCCGCATCTGGCTCGACATCAATGGCGAGACCCGTCAGGAAGGCGACCTGGCTTCGCTCATCTGGAGCGTGCCGGAGGTGGTCGCCTACCTGTCGCGGCTGTTCGTTCTCGAGCCCGGCGATCTGATCATGACGGGCACTCCGGCCGGCGTCGGCCCCGTGCAGCGCGGCGATAAGCTAAGCGGCGGCGTTCAGGGCGTTGGCACGCTCGAGATCACGGTGGGCTGAAGCCTGAGGCATCCCGGGCGGGCGGTTGTTTCGTTGGCCGCTTTCCGAAAGCGCGCCGCTGCTCGAAAGGTCCGCCCCGGTGTGCACGGCCCGAGGATGAGCACACCGGCAGCGAACAGCCTTATTGCGGGGCAACACAGCCCTTCTGGACGCTGCGCCCCGGAAAGCTCGGGGCCGGTAGCGCTGGCTTCAAGCCGACCAGACAGCTGTGGGGCCGTCGTTCTGGCCGTTAGGTACTATCCGAACGAGGAGCGGATGAACTCGCTTATCGCATCCTGCCGAATGAGTTGAACAGCCTCGGGATGGGTGACGAGGGCCTAGCCGGCTCCATTGGCCGCCGGCGAACTACCGGTCGGCTCCTGCGTCATGGCAGGACGCCTTAACCTTCGAGGCAGCCGGTTCAGGCCGGCCAGGCTCCGATTCCTGGCCGTCTTCGGTTCGAATCCCCAGCGCCATCAGCAGCGTCTCGGTGACTTCCATAAATGAATACCCATCGGCCCATATCTGAGTCTTAACGTTCAGCCTGTCATCCATTTTTTAGATCCTGAGCTGGAGCGCCCGTCCAGCCGTTCGTTCGAATTGTCGTGTTTGCCGAGTGGCAATACGCAACTGCAGCATTGAACGTGCCACTACGCGCTTTGTTATTTTTTCTTTTATATCAATGCGTTAGATAAAAGAAAGGTTCGAGGTTGTCTTGCAACTTGCATGACTGACGCCGCAATCCCATGCGATGTGCACATCAGATCATTGCCGACTGGGCAGATCGCGCGATGCCGATCAGCACAGCCAGAAGGCAACGGCAACACCAACCGACTCTGCAGCCAAGCCCGAAGTTGGCCTGCGTTAGGCATAATCAACTGCCATGCCCCGAGCATTCGCCATGCAGATCGATGAAGAACTCACGCTGAAGAAGCTGGAAGTATTTCTGGCCTTCATGCGCAGCGGAAACCTGAGCAAGGCAGCGGCCGAGCTGAACACCAGCAACGTCAGCGTGCACCGCGCCATCCATTCACTGGAAAGCGCCTTGCGCTGCCCGCTGTTCAAGCATGAGGGGCGCAACCTGATTCCGCTGGAAAGTGCCTATGTATTGGAAGAACGGGCGCAAAAGCTCGTGCAGGACGTGGTCGATACTGTGCGACAGACCCGCGAGGCGGCGGGCTTCTCGGCCGAGCGGTTCAAGCTCGGGGCGCTGTATTCCCTGACAGTGAAAACCGTACCGCAGCTGATCATGGGCCTCAAACTGCGCCGCAGCGAACTCAACATCGACCTGATCCTAGGGTCCAATGTCGATCTGTTCTACAAGCTGAAGAACATGGAGCTGGATGCCATTCTG
Organism: Pseudomonas sp.; assembly: GCA_003527165.1. GTDB lineage: Bacteria > Pseudomonadota > Gammaproteobacteria > Pseudomonadales > Pseudomonadaceae > Stutzerimonas. The sequence continues at coordinate 387 of DPSI01000220.1, read as the reverse complement.
GTATCGCTGAACGAGAGCGTCAGCCATGATCCGGACTGTGCCCAGTTGCCGTTGTTCGCTGATGACATCTTTCTCGCCGCACCGGCTGACTCACCCTTCGCCCAGCAACCAGAGGTGGATCTGAGCGACTTGCGCGACGCGACCTTCATCACCCTCGCCCAGGGCTTTGCTACCCATCAGGACGGCAACCGGGTGTTCCAGCAGGCAGGGTTCGAGCCGAAGGTGGCGATGCAGGTGAACGACATCTTCACCTTGCTGAGCATGGTCAATTCGGGAGTGGGTTATGCCCTGCTGCCGGGCCGAGTGGGGATGGTCTACGAATCCCGGGTCAAGCTGGTGCCGCTACAGGCACGCTATCACCTGCAACAGCATATCGGCGTGGTGTTT
>DPSI01000222.1 GCA_003527165.1 Pseudomonas sp. | reverse complement strand
CGCGGAACACCAGCGTCAGCGGCCGCCCGATCGGCCGCGGCCCAGCGCTATCGTCAAGCATCGACGGCACCGCCTGCCATTGCTTCAGCGCGAGCCACAGCAGATACGCGACACCAAACCATTTGATCAGGCTGAAGGCCAGCGATGAGGTCGCCAGCAGCGCACCGACACCCGCTGCCACGACGGCGATCTGCCCCGCCAGCGCGATCTGCAGGCCAATGGCGTTCCAGTAGCCGCGCCAAAAGCCGTACTGCAGGCCACAAGACATCGAGGCGATCGCCCCGGCACCCGGCGACAGGCTGATGACCCAACAGGCGACAAAGAAGGCAAGCCAGGTTTCGAGCGTCATGGTTGATCCTCAGGCAGCCGCTGCGCCTGTCGGGCGCAGCCGGCTATACAGTCTTAGTCCGGCAGGTCCTTGCCAAGCTTGACCGGCTCTTTCAGCTTGCGACGCATGGCCTTGCGCATCCGGATATTGAGCGCTTCGACCGTCAGCGAGAAAGCCATCGCGAAGTACACGTAGCCATTGGGCACGTGCGCACCGAAGGCCTCGGCGATCAGCAGGGTACCCACCACGATCAGGAACGACAGCGCCAGGATCTTCAGCGTCGGGTGTTTCTCGATGAAATCGCTGATGGTACCGGCCGCCAGCATCATCACCCCGACGGCGATGACGATCGCGGCGATCATCACCTGCACGTTATCGACCAGGCCCACCGCGGTGATCACTGAGTCCAGCGAGAAGACGATATCGATCACGGCGATCTGCAGGATGATGCCGATGAAGCCGGCCTTGACCGCGCCGCCGGTGGTGCCGTCTTGCTCTTCTTCGCCTTCGACGCTGTGCCAGATTTCCATGGTGCTCTTGAACAGCAGGAACAGGCCGCCGAAAAACAGGATCAGATCGCGCCCGGACACGCCATGCTCGAACACTGAGAACAGGTCGTTGGTCAGACGCATCACCCAGGCGATCGACAACAGCAACAGAATGCGCGTCCCCATAGCCAGGGCCAGCCCGAAGAAGCGGGCCCTGGGCTGCTGTTCCTTCGGCAGCCGCCCGACCAGAATGGAAATGAAGATGATGTTGTCGATACCGAGGACGATTTCCAAGGCGGTCAGGGTCAGAAACGCGACCCATATTTCCGGGCTGCTAAGCCATTCCATGAGTGCTACTCGTGTGTGCTGTGATTGGAAGCCTGAATGTCCGTCCCACGCCAGCGGCGCACGACTTTCTGAAAGAACAAGCTGTTTGGCACCTGAACGATCGCGCCGGTTCCACTCTCGGAGGTTTCCTCCAGCGTGGTGTAGAGCAGATTTATGTCGATGACACGGCCCTTGACGATGGGCTTCTCGAAGCTCTCGACCAATTCAACCAGATCGCCCAGCCGAAAGGGCCCGACGGTCAGGATCAGCACAGCGCAAAGCAAATTGGACAACACGCTCCAGATGGCGAAGAAGGCCACCGCTGCGACCGCGACGAATCCGGAGAGGGCGGTCCAAAGTACCGTTGCCGACACCCCGAAACGTTCGAGTACCATGATCAGCGCGCCGCCGATGATCAACCAGCGAATACCGCTACGCAGCGGCAGCAGCAGTTCAGGCGGCAGCGGGTAACGCCTGCCAAGGCGAGCCAGTCCGCGCACCACCAGCTGTTGCAGAACGTAGGCGATCAACACGATCAGCAGGACTTGCAGCCCGAGCAGCAACGGATCGCGCCATTGCTGGAAAAGAAGCAGCAATTGCTCGTTCACGCGCTGCCCTCGAGCTGACCCTGCAAGGTTTCGAGCGCTTCCAGTGCAACCAGCCAGGCCTCTTCCAACTCGCCCTCGCGCACCTTCAGCTCCGCCTGCTTGCTCAGCAGTTCGCGTAATTCATCCTTACGCGCCGCCTCGTAAAGGGCGGAATCGCCGAGGCGCTGTTCCAGCGCGACCAACCTTTCCTGAACCCCGGCCAGCTCCTTTTCGAGCTTGTCCGCCTGACGCTTGAGCGGCGCCAACTGCTGGCGCAACGCGGCCGCCGCCTGACGCAAGGCACGCTTGTCAGTCTTGTCGCCGGCCGGCTCGGTTGCGCTCATTGGCTGTTGACGAGCGCGGTGATCCACCAGCCAGCGCGCGTAATCTTCGAGGTCCCCATCGAAGGCGACGACCCGCCCTTCAGCCACCAACAGAAACTCGTCGGTGGTGCTCTTGAGCAGGTGACGATCGTGCGACACCACCAACACCGCACCTTCGAAATCCTGCAACGCCAGCGTCAGAGCCAGGCGCATCTCCAGATCCAGGTGGTTGGTCGGTTCGTCGAGCAGCAGCAGGTTGGGCTTGCCCCAGGCGATCAGTGCTAACGCCAGCCGTGCCTTTTCACCGCCGGAGAAATTGAGGACCGGCTCCTCACAGCGATTGCCACGAAAATCGAAACCGCCAAGGAAATCACGCAGCACCTGTTCACGCTCGCCCGGCGCAATCCGCTGCAGGTGCAATAGCGGACTGGCCTTGGCGTCCAGGGCATCGAGCTGATGCTGGGCGAAATAGCCGATCACCAGATTCTCACCGCGCTGCAGGCGGCCGCCCAGTGGCTGCAGTTCGTTGGCCAGCGTCTTGATCAGCGTCGACTTGCCGGCGCCGTTGGGCCCGAGCAGGCCGATCCGTGCGCCGGGCACCAATTGCAGCTTGACCTTGTCCAGCACCTGCTTGTCACCGTAGCCGAGACGGCCCTCGGCCAGATCCAGCAACGGGCTGGAGACCTTGTCCGCTTCCCGGAAAACGAAGTCGAATGGCGAGTCGATATGCGCCGGGGCCAGCTCCTCGAGCTTCTCCAGCGCCTTGATCCGGCTCTGCGCCTGGCGCGCCTTGCTTGCCTTGGCTTTGAAGCGCCGGATGAAATCTTCCATGTGTTCGCGCTGCGCCTGCTGCTTCTCGTACGCTTGCTGCTGCTGCGCCAGACGCTCGGCACGCGCCCGCTCGAAGGCCGAGTAACCGCCGCGATAGAGCGTCAGCTTGCGCTGCTCGACATGCACCACGTTACCGACCACTTCATCGAGAAAGTCGCGGTCGTGGGAAATCAGCATGAGGGTGCCCGGATAGCTCTTGAGCCAGGCTTCAAGCCAGAGAATGGCATCCAGATCGAGGTGGTTGGTGGGTTCGTCGAGCAGCAACAGATCCGAAGGACACATCAGCGCCTGCGCCAGGTTCAGGCGCATCCGCCAGCCACCGGAAAAGCTGCTGACCGGCAGATCCATCTGCTCGTTGGCAAAGCCCAGGCCGGCGAGCAGCTTGCGCGCTCGCGCATCGGCGGAATACCCGTCGGCGTTGTCCAGTTCGGTATGCAGGCGCGCCAGAGCGGTTCCGTCATGGGCGGTCTCGGCGATGACCAACGCGGTCTGGATACGGCGCAGCTCGGTGTCGCCATCAAGAACATAATCGACGGCCAGGCGATCGAGCGTATCGACTTCCTGACGCATGTGGGCAATCCGCCAGTCCGGCGGCAAATGGCAGTCGCCGCCGTCGGGTGCGAATTCGCCGCGCAGCAGCGCGAAGAGGCTGGACTTGCCGGCGCCATTGGCACCAACCAGCCCGACCTTCTGGCCAGGATGAAGAGTCAGCTCGGCGCCTTCCAGCAGACGCTGCGGGCCGCGCTGTAGAGTCAGGTTCTGAAGTCGGATCATAATGGCGGCGGAGTTTATCAGGTCGCCGGAAATCCATCCGGCTGCTTACGAAAAAAACCGATACCTATGAAGCGTGACGACCTCTGGACCTTTGCCCTCGCCTGCTATGCGCAGCCTGGCGTGGAAGCGAGCTGCCTCGAACTGCAAGCTGCCGGCGCGGATGTCTGTCTGTTATTGGCCGGTGCCTGGCTGGAGCGCCGCGGCACCGGCTGTGATCGCTCGCGGCTCAAGCAGCTGAAGACCGTCAGCGATGACTGGCGAACCCAGGTGGTCGCCCCGCTACGCAACCTGCGCCAGACCTGGCGCCAGCAGGCTGCTGTGGACAGTGACCTGGCCGATCTTCGCATGCAAGTGAAGAAGCTGGAGCTGGATGCCGAGCATGTCCAGCTTCAGCGTTTGCAGGCAGCTGCCCGGCACTGGCCGACTGGCAGCGGGACAGCCGACTGGCTGGATTGTCTGTGCGCCGATCTTAACGGGGAGACGTGCCTATCGGTGGAGACGCTGCGACGTGCGGCAGCGGCTCAGCTCGCGACCGGAGAGGACTGAGCAGCGGCATCGCGCTTGGCTGCAGCCGGCTTGCGAGCTGCCGGTTTTTTCGCCGCAGCAGGTTTGGCCACTGCCGAAGCGGGCTTTGCGGGACCTGGCGCGTCGGGTGTGCCGGCGGGACGGCGCGGACCGCTCGGAGCTTTAGCAGCGGACGCCTTGGGCTCGGCCGCTTTTGTCGTGGCGCTGCTCTTCGCGGCGGCCGGCCTGGTGCGACTGGACGTTGGGCGCGCAGCACCGGTAGGAGCCTTGCCTGACGCCAGCTTGGTACTTGCCGCCGTGACTTCGGCGGCGGGCTTGGTTGCACCGGAAGTTTTGTTTCGGGACGCGGCGTGAGAGCCGGCGGGCTTATCGCGTGACGCCAGTGCCTGAGCGGCGTCCTTTTCGACCTGGGTAATGGCTTGGGCTAACTGCAGGCTTTGCTCCGCATCATGCTTCAGTTCAGACAGGTAATTCAGCGTCTCACTCTGTCGCGCTTGCAGCACGGCGAGCATGTCATCCAGCTCTGCCAGTCTGGCGCGAGCCTTGGCTTGCGCCTTCGACTTGCCAGCGTTGCCGGCGTCATCGAGCTTGGCGCGCGCCTTGACGATTTTTTCTTGCGTCTTGCCGCGCTGCTTTTCGAGCTTGGCCAGCAGAATTTCCGCATCCTTCTGCGCCTCGCTACACGCTTTCTGCAGATGCGCCACCAGGCTGTGCGACAGCTGCTGCAGCAGATGCAGCGGAGTAGTGACCGAGCTTTTCTTTGCGGGCATGAAGGCGCCTCCTTACGGGATGGGTGCAGCCATTACCGGACGATCTACAGAGCTCCACCATAACCGCCACAAGGCAGCATGGGGCACAGGACCCCACGTCTGAGCGGGGTCAGGCAGTAGCGGCGGTCTGCTTGTGCGCGGTGTGCAGGACTTCGATCAGGCAATCTTCCAGTTCGAAGCGCTCATGCAACAGCTGGCCCAGACGCTTCAATTCATCTGGAAGGCCCGGACTGTTCAGACAATCGCCATTATCGCAGCGGTCATTGAAGGCTACCGCCACTTCGGTAATGGCTTCGATTCGCGGGTAGATCTGACGGGCAAGTTCGAGGCCGCGTTTATCGCCAAACGCCTCGGCTTCATTGAGCAGCTGCTCGTAAACCTCGAAATGCCCGGCCGACACGTAGTCGAGCAGAATTTCGCAGAATTTCTGTAGGGCGGGGCGGCTCGCGACGGCCTCGCCGACGTGCAGCCCATCGAATGCATTGATCAATGCGTGGCGTTCTTGCAGCCAGCGGTCGATCAGCAGGTGCACACCTCCCCAGCGTTCCTGGGCGTTCCGACAGCTCTCGAGCATGATGACCTCACTTCCCTAATCGATGATGCCTGTTGCGCCTTCCGAGACGGTTATTGTCTTGGGATATCGGCCTTGGGTGAGTGGCAGCAATGGTGCGAAAACCGGCGCCGCCAGAGCAGACTAAGCTGCGGCGATCGAAGCATCAAGCAGCACGGATGAAAATTACTCCGAGCAATCCCATGCCCATCGCTTCGCTCTGGATCATTGACCGCCAAGCGCAGCGATCATTCGCTCGCCGTGACAAAAAGCCTCAATCTCGCCGCAGTAGCTGCCAGAGGCCGAACAACACCATGCCGATAAACGCCAGCAGGGTCCATTCGGGGATGCTCATGCCCAGTAGCGTCCAGCTGACCTCGGCGCATTCGGCGGTGCCGTGGAGTACCAGCCGGGCGATCTCCTGGAACGGCAGCGCATTCATCATGTACTCAAGGCTGGGCAAGCAGCTCGGCAGCTGGTCGGCAGGCATGTTCTGCAGCCAGATCTGGCGAATGGCCGTAGCACCGCCTGCAACCGCGAACAGTAGCGCCAGGACCGAATAAACACGGCGACCGGTCTTGCGCGGCCCGTGAAGCGCGGCGATCAGGCAGACCAGGCCGAAGCCGATCACGGCGATGCGCTGAACGATGCATAGAGGGCATGGCGCGAGCCCAACCACATGCTCGAGATACAGCGCAGCGATCATCATCAGCGCGCAGCCGATGAAGGCCAGAAAAAACAGCGAACGTGGGCTGGCCAAGTTCATGATGACTCCGCAGACAGGAAAAGTTCGCTACGGTAGTGCTGCACGCGGCGAGCTGCAAGCCATACGCAGATCGGCGAGCGGCACGGGACGGTTGCCACGCGCCGCATCCCCACCGGCCGCTAGCTGCCGATCGCCTGCAAACGGCTGACGCTGGATTGATCGAGGAGCCCGAGCCCTTCCTGGAAGAGCCGGTTGCTACGCTCGTTGTCGCCCAGCTGAGCCAACAGGCGCGCCAGCTCGGCACAGGTTTGCGCACGATGCTCGAGGCGCAGGCTCGCTTCCAGATAGTCACGTGCCTTACCCCAGAGCTCGTTGCGCAGGCTCAGCCGACCAAGCGCGAGCAGCAATTCGGCATTTTCTGGATGCGCCTTCAGCCAGGCTTCCGCTTGCGCCAGCTGGCGCGACGGCTCGCGTCCACGAACACGCCCGTAACGCTCGACCAGACGATCATCGAACTGCCGCTTGAGCGCGGCATGCAGCACTTGCTCGGCTTTCTCGTCTGCCCCTATTCGGCTCAAACCATCCGTATAGGCACGCACCAGCAACGGCTCGTTACGCAGCTTGCCCGGCACGGTTTGCCAGCGCTGATCCAGCGCCTGAAGCGCATCCTCTGGAGTAGTGGCCGGTGCCTGCCCGACCTGCTCCAACGCGGCGGTCCAGGCCAGCAGTTCCAGCTCATCCAGCCGAGCAGGCGTCAGCACACGATGTTTGCGCAGCTCCGGCAGCAGCTGGCACAGGGCGGGCCAGTCTTGCAACTGCACGTAGAGTTGCTGGAGCAGAGTCAGCACGTAGGAGTGACGCGGGTAACCATCGCGCAGCGCATTCAGCGACTCACGCGCCTCGCCGTACTGGCCTCGCGCGATCTGCAACTGGGCCTGGGTCAGGCCAACGGCCAGTCCGGCCTCGGGTTCGCGTTCGCGGGCCTTGCGCAGCAACTCGTCACTCTGCTCATAGTCGCCCAGCTCGCTCGCGGCGCGGGCGGCGCCGAGGTAATGCACCAGCGGCTGGCGGTCGTGTTCGGCGGCCGTACGCAAGTGGCCGAGCGCATGGCTCCACTGGCCTTCGGCCAGTTCCCGCAACCCTGAGCGAGAGGCCTTAGCGACGCGCCTTGCATGATGGCGTCGTGACCAGGGGTTGACCAACGTACCGGAGGCGTGAAGCAACCCGAGCACCCAGTGAACCGCCATGGACAGCAGCCAAAGACAGGCGATCAGGCCGATAAAAATCCAGAAGCTCGACTCATAGCGAAAGCGGTCGTAACTGATCAGGACGTAGCCGGAGTCTTGATAAATGGCCCAGCCGAGAAAGCCGACAAGGGCCAGCAGGATGAGAACAACGATAGCCACTCGCTTCATGTGCGCAGATCCCCTTCGGCCGCCCGCTCGGCTTCAGCCGGCTGTTCGGCCTCGTCGGCCGGCTCACCGCGCTCGGCTGGTCCGTCAGGCTCGCTGTTCTCGGCAGATTCACGCTTCTGCACATAGGCCTGCATGGCCTGCAGCGCGGGCGCCAGATCCGGCAGGGTGACTGATACCTGCCGCTTTGCAAGCTGTTCGATGCGGTCGCGCAAACCGCGGCTCTGGCCGTTCTCTTCGCTGAAGTGATCCTCGATCAGCCGGGCGGCCTGATCCAGCGACTGCCGATAGACGTCCTCGTTGCCATTGAGCACCGCCCACTGCGCCTGTTCGATGGCCAGCGAAAGGGCCAGCCGCACCTGTGCCAGGCTCTGGCCAGCCAGCAGCGGCTTGACGTCGGTACCGGCATTGAAGTCGATCCGTACGTAGCGTGTCAGTTCGTTCAACCAACGGCGCCAACGACTTTCGCCCTGCGTCTCGGACTGGCTCGGGCCGTTCTCGAATTCTGGGGCGAGACCGCTGAGCTGATTGCCCTGACCGCGCAACGCGCCCAGTTGCAGGAACAGCCCGGTCCGGTCCAGCTCCGGCAAGCTGCGCAACGCTTCGAGTCCCTCCAGCAGTTTCTGCCGAGTGCCGTACGCACCCGGATCGTCCTGCTTACGTAGGATCAAATCGGCTTCGGCGATCAGCGATTCAGCGCTGTTCACGTCCTGCATGGCCGACAGACGCAACATCGCCATACGCAGCAGGTGCTCGGCCTCGGCCAGCCGCCACTGCTCACGGCTCGCGCCCAGCACTTGCTCTACCCGTCCCGAAAGTCGCTGCTGGTCGCTTTGCAGCTCCGAAAGCAGGCGACGCCGGTCCTCCAGCTGTTCTGCCGAAGGTAGCTGCTCCAGCCGCCCGAGGCGACTGGCCAGTTGCTGGCTACGCTGGTCCAACTGGCGGGCCTGCTCGCGCGTGGCCTGCGCCGCATCGAGCTGTTGACGTTCCTGTTCCGCCAGCTGCTGGGTTTGCCAAACGCTGTAACCGCCGGCAGCCAAACCGGCCAAGCCGACCAGCAAAGCCAGACCGGCCAGGCCACGGCCTCGGCCATCGGTATTCGGCGTGGGGTCTGCCAGTTTCTTCGGTGGGGTGTCCTGTGCGGGGATGACAGGATCCTTGCCTGCGGGTTGTTGCGCTGCTTTATCGGAATCAACTTCGCTCACGTTTCCATCCTTTGCATCAGGAGGCGGGCTCGGGATTTTCCCGTAGCGCCGCCAGCAAAGCCGCAGCTCCGGCGCCACGGCAGTCCACTATTCTCTTGGCGCCCAAAATCGCGGCCATCTCGGCTACCCGAGCGCTCGGTACGAACAAGGGTAGTTCACGCAGCTCGGACCAGTCGGATCCAGCCAGCTCATGCAGTGACTGTAAACCCTGCCCACTGCTGACCACCACGGCATTCAGCCGTTCCGAACGAAGGGTTTCGGTCAGCGCCCCTGACGGATAGTCGGGCAGGTGGCGCCGGTATAGCTCGAGGCTGTCGACGTGAGCGCCACGGCGGCGAAGCGTCTCGGAGATAAGCTCGCGACCGCCTTCGCCGCGCAGGATCAGCACCCTGGGATCCACTACTTCGAGCGCCTCGGCCAGCCGCGGCAGCGCCAGCAGCGCTTCGCTGTCGTCGCCATAAGCGGGCCAGCTGACATCCAGGCCATAGCCTTCCAGGATGGCGCCAGTAGCGCCTCCGACGCTGAACCACGCTTGACCGAACGGCGGCTGCGGCCAGTAACGATCGAGCAGTTCCAGGCCCAGCCTCGCCGCCGGCTTGCTCACCACCACCACAGCACAATAGCGATCAAGTTCGAGCATCGTGGCGCGCTGCTCGGCTGTCTCCTTCAGCGGCTCAATGACGAGCAGCGGCAGATTGGCGCTATGAATATCCGCCTCGGACAACGTCGCAGCCAGGGCGACGCATTCTTCGGCAGGACGCGTCAACAGCAGACGCCAGCCACTCACGCCGTGCCGGCCTCACCGTACACGTCCTGAAGGATCTTTGCCGCGCCCTGCGCCAGCAACGCTTCGGCAACCCGCACCCCAAGAGCCTGCGCCTCGGCGGCAGGCGCACGGTCTTCGGCACGCAGCAACAAGGCGCCATCCGGCTGCCCGACCAGACCGCGCAGCCACAGCTGATCGCCTTCGAGCACCGCGTAACAGGCAATCGGCACCTGGCAACCACCATTCAGATGGCGGTTCAAAGCACGTTCGGCGCTGACACGCAGCGCCGTCTGCGGATCGTTCATGCATTGCAGCAGCTGATGCAGTTCCGTATCACCGGCCCGACATTCGATACCGACGGCCCCCTGACCGCCAGCCGGCAGGCTGTCCTCGACGCTGATGCTGGAACGGATGCGCTCGCCGAAACCGAGGCGGATGAGGCCCGCCGCGGCGAGGATGATGGCGTCGTATTCGCCGGCATCGAGCTTGGCCAGACGGGTATTGACGTTGCCGCGCAGGAACTGGATCTTCAGATCCGGACGCCGCGCCAGCAGCTGCGCCTGACGACGCAGACTGGACGTGCCGACGACCGCTCCGGACGGCAGCGCGTCGAGGCTCTCGTAATGATTGGAGACGAAGGCATCACGCGGATCCTCGCGTTCGCAGATGCAATACAGGCCAAGCCCCTCGGGGAATTCCATCGGCACGTCCTTCATGGAATGCACGGCGATATCCGCCTGATGCTCCATCAGCGCGGTTTCCAGCTCTTTGACGAACAACCCTTTGCCGCCGATTTTCGCCAGCGGCGCATCGAGCAGCTTGTCACCACGACTGACCATCGGCACCAGGCTGACGGTCACATCGGGATGAGCGGCCTCAAGGCGCGTCTTGACGTATTCGGCCTGCCACAGGGCCAGGGCACTCTTGCGGGTGGCGATGCGAATTTCGCGAGACATGGGCTAATCCAGAACCAGTGAATTGCCGCGAATGATAACAGGGCCAGCGCCGTCGCTGGGTTGGCAGGGATCAAGCAACCAGGCTTCAGGCTTCAGGCTTCAGGCTTCAGGCTTCAGGCTTCAGGCTGGGGCGCGCT
>DPSI01000221.1 GCA_003527165.1 Pseudomonas sp. | reverse complement strand
GACTGGGGTGGACGCCCTTGCAAGGTGGTCTACCTGCACGATTTGGCAGAGTGGTACGACTCTTTTGAGCCGGAGCGCAAAAGCCGTTCGTCGGATTAAATTGGTACATGATCCGGTGAGGAGACTGCCGAGGCCCGGCATTAAGCCACCCCTGAAAACGCTTGTTTCCTTCCCTCTAGATTCCGCATACATAGATAGCCCTGTATCACTCATCGACTACAGGGAACGCTAAATGACGACCGCCGCCCACCGCTTTTCCGAAGCGGTTTCGCTATCACCAACCGACCTTCTCACCCCCGACCAGCTCGCCGCGGCGCTTGGTCTTTCACACCGCACCCTTGCCGCCTGGCGCAGTAATCGCCGGGGCGGTCCTGCCTGGGTTAAATGCGGATCTTCTGTCCGTTATCGCCGGCAGGACGTGGCCGCATGGCTCGACAGCCAGACGCAAACCATGGCCAACAATGCATGACGGGGCCCGCCGTGATTAAGATAAACCAGCCCGCCGTCCCTGCTGTCGGCCCGCTCCAGCTCGACCCAGCGACCACGCTTATTCGCATGCCGGAAGTTGAATCCATCGTCGGCCTGGCGCGACCCACCATTTACAAGCTGATGAAACAGCCCGAAAGCGGCTTCCCTTTGCCCGTCAAACTGAGCGATAGCACCGCCCGCGGCGCGCCGGTCGCCTGGGTACTGGGTGAAGTGCAAGCCTGGGTACGTTCGCGGATCGCCGCCCGCGCGAAGGCGGCAGCATGAATTTCAACCGTACCCCATTCGCTACGCCGTTCTTCGACCCTACCGGCCTCGGTTTCGCGGTGCCAAAGCCCGAGCGCATGAACTGGCGCGCCATCAGTATCGTGACGGTCTGCTTCGACCCGACAGAGCGCGAAGCGGTGTTCGTCAACGCCGACGGCTACGCCGTGCCGCTGGAACCTCACCCCTACGAAATCAAGCGGCTGTTGGAGCTGGCCGTAAGCCGTGAATACGGCAGGGTCTGCGGCTCTGGTCAGTTCGCGATGAAGCCAGCCCGGCTTGGAGTGCTCCAGAACCAAGGCCAGTTGAAGCGCTGGATCGCGTACCACCTGGAGCAGCCGGCGCGCTACGCGAACGACCTGGCGGGCTGGGCGGCGTATGTGGAAACCGATCTGCTTGAAGAGCGGCGCGCCATCGAGGCCGCAGCGCAGGCGTTGGCCACACTGCGCCGCCCCTTGGCTGCGCAAACGCCCCGGCCTACTGCAGATGCCCTAGAGCGTCGCCGCGCTGACCTGATGGCCGAATACCGCCGCCGCAAGGCTGAAAACGACGCCGTGAACGCCTGGCTGCGCGGCGATGCGAGCACCCCTCCCCTTCTGCAGGCGCTGGCCAGCTGATCCGCTGCGCAAACAAAAACGCCCCCGGCTGCAACCGGAGGCGTAGGAGAAAACTGATATGCACGCCAAATCTATTCCATGCCCGATATTCGCGCAAGCCTTGCGCGCTATCGAAGGGCTTGCGCGACTGCTTTTGTGGGGCTACAGTCTGCCGGTCGCTGCAAATTCAGCGACCGGGTTTGGCGACCCGAGTAACTTGGCGCACAGGCGCCCATACTCTCATTGCAGGCGCTTTTTTTGTGTCTGCAATGCCGTGTTATGGCGGTCGTGCGTGGGAGACCGAAAGGTCTGCCGGGTTCCAAGTTCCCGGTTCGCCAACCTGCGCACGGCTGCCACCCATACCGTTTGGCGACGGTTCGTGGCAGCTCCAACCAAACTTGGAGCCCCACCCCATGAACCACTCGCACGCCCTCAATCCGTCCAGCAACAGCAACCGCATCGCGGCTTACAAGGCCCGAGCAATTGCAGCCCTTCACGCCAACTCGTCTCTCTCCGTACGCCTGCGTCGCTACAACGAAGCGATGGCAAAGGCTCGGGCACTGGAAGCGACCGGGGGTGCGCAATGAGCGACGTCGAATCCCGCTGGGCGCTGAAAGACATGGCCCAGCTAAGCAACAGCCTGACCTCGGCCGGGGTGGGGATAGAGACGATCGGACGGATACTCAATGACACCGATCTGCACGCCGACGACGCCAATGGCCTGCAGCAAGCAATCATGGCCCTTGGTGACTATGTGCGACGCGCAGGATTCGAGATGCATGCCCATGTGGACAAGTTGTCAGGGGGCATCCAATGAGCGAGCGCACCGCAAAACCGAAGCGCCCCACCTTCGCCCAGGTGAAGAGGGCTTCTCACCAGGCCATAGAGCGAGTGCTCGCCCATTGGCTGCCGGGCGGCAAACTGGTGGACGGCAAAAAGGAATACACCGCACCGAACCCAACCCGCGCCGACAAACATGCCGGCTCGCTGAAAGTGAATATTGCGAAAGGCACCTGGAGCGACTTCGCTACCGGCGACAAGGGCGGAGACCTGATAGACCTGGTGCGCTACTTGGATCGCTGCACCGATGTAGATGCCTGCAACAAGCTGGCAGATTTCCTCAACGTCACGGCTAGCGGCCAGCCGGCACCAGTGCCGAACAAACCCAAGGCGACAGAGTGGAAAGCCGTTTTGCCGATACCTGCCGAAGCAATGGCGGCTATTCCGTCTAAACATTACCGGCACGGCGCACCGTCGAAAGTCTGGATCTACAAAGACGCCAGAGGCGAAGCGTTAATGGTGCTGTATCGCTTCGACCTGGGACCGGATGCAGACGGCAAATCTCGGAAAGTGTTCGCGCCGCTGACCTGGTGCAAGCAGCTCGCAACCGGTGAAAAGCAATGGCGCTGGCAAGGCATGCCGGAACCACGGCCGCTGCTGCGCCTGGATGTATTGAGCAAGCGCCGTTCCGCACCGGTTGTTGTGTGCGAGGGTGAAAAGTCAGCCGATGCCGCAGCCGAACTGCTGCCGCATTACGTGGCTACCTGCTGGCCAAACGGCACCAACTCTTGGCAGAAAGCCGACTTCGCCCCGCTCGCCGGGCGCGACGTGCTGTTGTGGCCAGACAATGACGCGCCGGGGCTGAGCTGCATGGATGCCCTAGCCGATCACCTGCGCCAGTGCGGCGCCGCCTCGGTGAGTATTGTGGCGCAGGCTGCATTCAGCCAGCGGCCCGGCCTAGACGGTGAAAAGCCGACCTTTGCCGCTGGCGGCGAGTGGGCCGAAGGCGACGACGCCGCCGATGCACTGGCCAAGGGCTGGACGCCTGCACACTTGGCCGAGCTGGAGCGCACCGGGGAGCTGTTCGCGCTGACGCTCGCGAGCGCACCTGAAGCCACAACCAGCACCGATCCGGCAAAAGCCAAGCCGGCCAAGGGCAGCCGTGC
>DPSI01000387.1 GCA_003527165.1 Pseudomonas sp. | reverse complement strand
GCTGGGTCATAGCTTGCCCTCCAACGCTTTCGCCTGGTTGCGGTTGAATAGAATGATCGGCACCAGCAGGATCACCAGCATCACCACCGCCAAGGCGGACGCCACTGGCCAGTCACGGTTGTTGAAGAACTCCTGCCAGAGCACCTTGCCGATCATCAGCGTTTCCGGCCCGCCGAGCAGTTCGGGGATCACGAACTCGCCCACCACCGGGATGAATACCAGCATGCAGCCGGCGATGATGCCGTTCTTCGACAGCGGCACGGTGATCTTCCAGAAGCTGGTGAGGTTGCGGGCGCCGAGGTCCGAGGCCGCCTCGAGCAGGCTGAAGTCGTGCTTCACCAGGTTGGCGTAGAGCGGCAGGATCATGAACGGGAGGTAGGAATAGACCACGCCGATGTAGACGGCCAGATCGGTATTGAGGATGCGCAGCGGCTCATCGATCAGTCCCAGGCCCATCAGCAGACCATTGAGGATGCCGTTGCTGCTGAGAATGCCCATCCAGGCGTAGACGCGGATCAGAATTGCCGTCCAGGTCGGCATCATGATCAGCAGCAGCAGAACGGTTTGCAGGTCCTTGCGCGCCCGGGCGATGGCGTAGGCCATGGGATAGCCGACCAAAAGGCAGATCAGGGTACTGAAGAAGGCGATCTTCAGCGAGCCGGCATAGGCTGCCCAATACAGATCGTCCTCGCTGAGGAAGATGTAATTACCGAGGTTGATCAGCACCTGCAGCTGCTGGTCGGCGTAGGCGAAGATCTCGGTGTACGGCGGGATCGCCACGTCCGCCTCGGAGAAGCTGATCTTCAGCACGATGGCGAACGGCAGCAGGAAGAAGAGGAACAGCCATATGAAGGGTACGCCGATGACCAGTCGGCGGCCCGGGTTAAGACGCGAGGGCCTCATGCCTGAAGCACCACGCCGCTGTCGCTGAGCCAGTGCAGGTAGACCCGTTCTTCCCAGGTCGGCCACTTCACGTGACGTTCGGCGTTGGCGACGAAGGCCTGCAGCAACATCCCCGATTCCAGCTTGATGTAGTACACCGAGTGCCCACCCAGGTAGGCAATGTCATGCACCTCACCCTGCACCCAGTTGTAGTCGGCCAGTTCCAGCACCGGCTTTTCCAGGCTCATGAGCAGCTTTTCGGGGCGTAAGGCGTAGGTCACGCGCTTGTCCTGGGCACGGGTGCTGATGCCGTGGCCAACATAAATCGGCCGCTCCAGCTGCGGGCAGGCAATCACCGCATGGTCTTCGGCATCCTCGATCAGCTCGCCGTCGAACAGGTTGACGTTGCCGATGAACTCGCAGACCAGGCGGCTCGCCGGGGTTTCGTAGATGTCCATCGGGCTACCCACCTGGGCAATCCAGCCCAGGTGCATGATGGCGATGCGTTCGGCCATGGTCATGGCCTCTTCCTGATCATGGGTGACCATCACGCAGGTCACGCCGACCCGCTCGATGATCTGCACCAGTTCCAGCTGCATTTGCGAGCGCAGTTTCTTGTCCAGCGCGCCCATGGGTTCGTCGAGCAGCAGCAGCTTCGGCCGCTTGGCCAGCGACCGGGCCAGTGCCACACGCTGCCGCTGGCCGCCGGAGAGCTGGTGCGGTTTGCGCTTGGCGTACTGGCTCATCTGCACCAGTGTCAGCATTTCATCGACCCGCGTCTGCACCTCATCCTTGGGTAGCCCGTCCTGCTTGAGGCCGAAGGCGATGTTCTGCGCGACCGTCATGTGCGGGAACAGCGCGTAGGACTGGAACATCATGTTGATTGGCCGCTCGTAGGGCGGCATGTCGGTAATGTCCTGCCCGTCGAGGAAAATCCGCCCCTCGGTCGGCCGTTCAAAACCCGCCAGCATGCGTAACAAGGTCGACTTGCCCGAGCCCGAGCCACCGAGCAGGGCAAAGATCTCGCCCTGTCGGATGCTCAGCGAAACATCATCAACCGCCACCGTTTCGTCGAATTTCTTGGTGACGCGGTCGATCTTCAGCAGCACCTGCTTGTTCTGGCTCTCACCAGTGAGCGCCTTTTTGTAGGCGCTGGAGGCAACGGCCATGCGCGAACTCCCGTAAAAAAATGGGCCCGGACAGCGCCGAGCGGTATCGATTCGAGTGGGCACGCGGCACGCGTTGCCGCGGACCGCCTCGTCTGTGGCCGTTACCAGGCCGTTCAAAACTATTTGCGTTACCAAATACCGCGTTGGAAATCGCTTCGAAGTAGACATTTACAGCCGGGAAATTCGAGCATGAGCCCGGTCCGCTTCTCGGCGATTTCCTTTGCCCTGGCTACCTTGCCAAATTCCTTCTCAACAGCCTGTCACTGTCCGGACTTCACCTTGGTCCAGCTGCGTGTTTTCAGACGCAACACCTTCTGTGGCAGCTCGGCCGAGACATACAACCGGTCCAGCACTTCCTGAGGCGGGTAGATCGAGGGGTCATTACGCACCTCCTGATCCATCAGCTCGTCCGCTTTCAGGTTGGGGTTGGCATAGCCTACGTAATCGCTGACCGACGCGATCACGTCTGGTTTGAGCAAGTAGTTGATGAATGCGTGGGCTTCGTCGACATTCTGTGCATCGGCCGGAATGGCGAGCATGTCGAACCAGAGGTTGCCGCCCTCCTTGGGAATGGAATAGGCGATCTCGATACCCTTGCCGGCCTCATCGGCACGCGCAGCGGCTTGGAAGACATCCCCGGAGAAACCGGCAGCGATGCAGATATTGCCATTGGCCAGGTCGGAAATGTACTTGGAGGAATGGAAATACCGCACGTAAGGACGCACTTCCAGCAGCTTGGCTTCGGCCTTGGCATAGTCGTCCGGGTTTTCACTATTGGGGTCGAGCCCCAGATAGTTGAGCATCGCCGGAATCATCTCGTCGGCCGAATCGAGAAAGGCGATGCCACAGCTGGCGAGCTTCTTGGCATTTTCCGGCTCGAACAATACAGCCCAGGAGTCGACCTTCTCGATGCCCAGCGCCGCAGTCACTTTCTCGACGTTATAGCCAATGCCATTGGTCCCCCAGAGATAGGGGGCTGCATAGGTATTACCGGGGTCGTTCTTCTGCAGCTGCTTGAGCAGCGCCGGATCCAGGTTCTCCCAGTTGGGCAGCTTGCTCTTGTCCAGCTTCTGGAAGGCCCCTGCCTGGATCTGCTTGCCGAGGAAATGATTGGAGGGCACCACCACGTCATAGCCGGTGCGGCCGGCGAGCAGTTTGCCTTCGAGGGTTTCGTTTGAATCGAAGACGTCGTAGACGGGCTTGATGCCGGTCTCTTTCTCGAATTCTTCCAGTGTTGTTTCACCGATGTAATCGGACCAGTTGTAGATATGCACCGTGGCAGCCTGAGCGGATGCAGCACCGCTGACCGCAGCGGCGATAAGAAGCGACTTCAATGTCGAGCGCATAAGAATGTCCTCTTGTTGCAGGCCGCGCGATCAGCGGGCGAAAGGCGGGCTGTTTATTGGAAAAACCTCTAAAAATCAACTGGCACGGCGTAACGGGCGATACGGTCATCCTCGAACGGAATACTGCATGTGCGGTCGCAAGCCAGGGATGCGAGTCCGTACATAGCCCCCTTCAGGGTCCTGGTGCCGACTCGCACAGACCCGCGACCGGGTCTGGCGAGACGGCTGGGCATCAACGCCCGGATTTGATCTTGGTCCAGCTGCGGGTCATGGTCCGCTGGGTCTTGGGATCGAGGTCAGGGAAGGTGTAGAGCTTCTGCAACACGGCCTGGCTCGGGTAGACGCCCGGATCGGTGCGGATCGCTTCATCCACCAGCGGAGTCGCTGCCGCGTTGCCGTTGGGGAACTGCACGTAGTTGGTGATGGAGGCCATCACCTCGGGTTTCATCAGGTAATCCAGGAACACGTGCGCGCTATCGACGTTCTTCGCGTCGGCCGGTACGGCCAGCATGTCGAAGAAGGTGCCTGCACCTTCCTTGGGAATGTTGTAGCTGACCGTGACGCTGTTGCCGGCTTCCTCGGCACGCGCCTTGGCCTGGTAGATATCACCGGAATAACCGATGGCGACGCAGACGTTGCCGTTGGCCAGGTCGGAGATGTACTTGGAGGAATGGAAATAGGCCACGTTCGGACGGATCTGCATGAACAGCTCTTCCGCCTTCTTCAGCTCGTCGGACTGGGTGGTGTCCGGCTTATAGCCGAGATAGTGCAGCGCCGCCGGCAGGATTTCGGTCGGCGAATCGAGGAAGGAGACGCCGCAGGATTTCAGCTTTTCCATGTTCTCCGGCTTGAACACCAGGTCCCAGGAGTCGACCGGCGCGTCTTCGCCGAGCGCGGCCTTGACCTTCTCGGGGTTGTAGCCGATGCCGATGGTGCCCCACATATAAGGCACGGCGTACTGGTTGTCCGGATCGCTAGGCTGCAGCGCCTTGAGCAGGTCCTTATCGAGGTTTTCCCAATTCGGCAGCTTGCTCTTGTCGAGCTTCTGGAAAACGCCCGCCTTGATCTGCTTGGCCAGGAAGGGGTTGGACGGCACGACCACGTCGTAGCCGGAGCTGCCGGCGAGCAGCTTGGCTTCCAGCACTTCGTTGCTGTCGAACACGTCGTAGACAACCTTGATACCGGTCTCCTTGGTGAAATTATCCAAGGTGTCTTCAGCGATGTAGTCGGACCAGTTGTATACGTGCAGCACCTTGTCTTCGGCCTGCGCAGCACTGGCGACTGCGCCGGCGAGCGTCATGGCGAATAGGGTTTTGGCAAAGGGTTTCATCCGTGCAGCTCCTGTTGTCATCGTTCGTATCGGGGCTAGGGGCAGGTCGGAAAGATGAACGCCATCTTCCACCACTTTCCTGGCGGCTAACTGAGGCTGTGCCGGCATCGACACACCCCCTCGGTAAGTCAGGCCAAAGCACGCGCGCAGTCTGGCAAGGTCGATAGCTGTTTTTCAACAACCTGAACGAGTTCACACACGCGCTCGTAACATCCGTCACGCCAGTCACACCGGCCGAGTAATACCGCCCCTGGCATGCGCTTCGCTCAACCCAGCGCGTCTTTGGCGGTGGCATCCAGGCATTGGCGAACCTTGCCGATCAGCTCGTCGATCTGCTCCTCGTTGATCACCAGCGGTGGCGAAATGATCATGGTGTCACCCACCGCACGCATCACCAGGCCGTTACGGAAGCAATGCTCGCGACAGAGCATGCCCACGCCCGGATCGGCGAAACGCTCACGGGTCTTCTTGTTCTTCACCAGCTCCAGCGCGCCGAGCATGCCGACGCCACGCGCCTCACCCACCAGCGGGTGCTCGACCAACTCACGCCAGCGAGACTGCAAATAGGGTGCCGTCTTCGTCTTGACCCGTTCGACGATTTTCTCTTCGCGCATGATGCGAATGTTCTCCAGCGCGACCGCAGCCGCCACCGGGTGCCCCGAATAGGTAAAGCCGTGGTAGAACTCGCCGCCCTCGTTGAGCGTGTGCACCACTTCGTCACGCACCACGACGCCGCCCATGGGCAGGTAGCCAGAGGTCAGCCCTTTGGCGATCGGCATCAGATCCGGCGCGTTGCCGTAGTGATCGCTGCCGAACCATTCGCCGGTGCGACCGAACCCGCAGATCACCTCATCGGCGATGAACAGGATGTCGTAGCGGGCCAGGATCTCGCGAATCTTCGGCCAGTAGCTGTCCGGCGGGATGATCACGCCGCCGGCGCCCTGGATCGGCTCGGCAATAAAGGCGGCGACCTTGTCTTCACCGACCTGGAGAATCTTCCGCTCCAGCTGTTCGGCCACGCGCACGCCGAATTCGTCCGGATCGAGGTCTCCCCCTTCGCCGAACCAGTAGGGCTGATCGATGTGCTCGATACCTGGAATCGGCCCGTCGCCCTGCTCGTGCATGGCCTTCATCCCGCCGAGGCTGGCGCCGGCGACGGTCGAGCCGTGATAGCCATTCCAGCGGCCGATGATCACCTTCTTCTGCGGCTGCCCCTTGATCGCCCAGTAATGGCGCACCATGCGCAACACCGTGTCGTTGGATTCCGAGCCGGAGCCGGTGAAGAACACGTGGTTCATGCCCTCCGGTGCGATCTCGGCTATTGCCTTGGCCAGTGCCAGGGCCGGCGGGTGCGCGGTCTGGAAGAACAGGTTGTAATAGGGCAGCTCGCGCATCTGCCGGGTGGCCGCCTCGACCAGCTCCTCACGGCCGTAGCCGAGGTTGACACACCAGAGCCCGGCCATGGCATCGAGGATCTTGTGGCCTTCGCTATCCCAGAGATAGACGCCCTCGCCACGGGTGATGATGCGCGTGCCCTTGGCATTGAGCGCCTTGAAATCGGTGAATGGCGGCAGGTGGTGGTCGCGGCTCAGAGCTTGCCATTGCAGGGTTTGCGAATCGCTCATCGATTACCTCTTTTATTCGTGATTTTCGATTGGATGGAAATCTCATCCACCCGAAGCCTCCGGCCAAACGTAGGATGGATCACGCTTCATCGATCCACCCTACGTAGCCATGGTGGATGAAAAAAGCGTCATCCACCCTACGACCGCTTTACACCGACAGCATCAGGAACTCGCGCTCCCAGGAGCTGATGACCCGGTGGTAGTTCTCCTGCTCGGCGCGCTTGACCGCGACGTAGCCGGTGATGAATTTGGGGCTCAGGTACTTCTCCAACTGCCGGCAGGTTTCCATCCGTTCCAGCGCAGCCTCCAGCGTCAGCGGCAGGCGCAGGTTGCGACGCTCATAGCCCCGCCCCTTGACCGGCTGGCTCGGTGGCAGCTCCTCGACCATGCCGATGTAGCCGCACAGCAGGCTGGCGGCGATGGCCAGATACGGATTGGCATCGGCCCCCGGCAGGCGGTTCTCGACACGGCGGTTCTGCGGGTCGGAGTCCGGCACGCGCAGGCCAACGGTGCGGTTTTCCTCACCCCACTCGACGTTGACCGGCGCCGAGGTATCGGGCAGGAAACGGCGGAACGAATTGACGTTCGGCGCGAACAGCGGCAGCAGCTCGGGGATGTATTTCTGCAGGCCGCCGACGTGGTGCAGGAACAGCTGGCTCATGGTGCCGTCGCTGTTGGAAAAGATGTTGCGTCCGGCTTCGTCGACCACGCTCTGGTGCAGGTGCATGGCGCTGCCCGGCTCGCCGGTCATCGGCTTGGCCATGAAGGTGGCGGCAACGTTGTGCTTGAGCGCCGCCTCACGCATGGTGCGCTTGAATACCAGGATCTGGTCCGCCAAGTGCAGCGCCTCGCCGTGACGGAAGTTGATTTCCATCTGTGCGGTGCCTTCCTCGTGGATCAGGGTATCCAGATCCAGCCCCTGAGCCTCGCACCAGTCGTACATGTCTTCGAACAGCGGATCGAATTCGTTGGCCGCGTCGATGGAGAACGACTGCCGGCCGGTCTCCTGCCGACCCGAACGGCCGATCGGCGGCTGGAACGGCAAGTCCGGGTCTTCGCAGCGCTTGGTCAGGTAGAACTCCATCTCCGGCGCGACGATCGGCTGCCAGCCCTTGTCGGCGTACATCTTCAGCACGCGCTTGAGAATGTTGCGCGGCGAAATCTCGATGGGGTTGCCCATCTTGTCATAGGTGTCGTGGATCACCTGGGCCGTCGGCTCGATGGCCCAGGGCACCAGGAACACCGCGTCCGGATCGGGGCGGCAGAACATGTCGATGTCCGCTGGGTCGAGCAGCTCGTAATAGATGTCATCTTCGACGTAATCGCCGGTGACGGTCTGCAACAGCACGCTTTCCGGCAGACGCATGCCTTTCTCGTCGAGAAATTTATTGGTGGGGGAAATCTTGCCGCGGGCGATGCCAGTCAGGTCGCTGATCAGGCATTCCACCTCGGTAATCTTGCGTTCTTTCAGCCAGCCGGTGAGCTGGTCGAGCTTGCTGGACATATCGACCTCAGAATTAATGAAACGAGCGCCGTACCGGCTGCGCTCAGCGCCGTCCTGCGCGTTCCTGGCAAGCGCGGGCAAAGCCCTCGAACAACGCCAGGTAATAAGGGTGCTCGTGCACCTTCCATTCCGGGTGCCACTGCACGCCGAGCGCGAAGCCTGGCGCATGTTCGACGGAAAAGGCCTCGATCAACCCGTCCGGTGCCAGTGCCTCGATGCGCAGGCCTTCCCCGAGCCGCTCGACACCCTGGCCATGCACCGAGTTGACTTCTATCTGCGCAGGCAGCCCGAGACGCTCCAGCAATCCGCCAGGCTGTACGTTCAAGGCATGACTGAGACCGTACTGCACCCCGACCGGATCCTCGGCGCGCTCACGGTGATCGGCGTAGGGCCCGACCTCGTGGACCTTCTGATGCAGACTGCCGCCGAAGGCGACGTTCATTTCCTGAAATCCGCGACAGACCCCGAACACCGGGACGCCCACCTCCACCGCCGCACGAATCAGCGGTAGCGTCAGTCGATCGCGAGACGGGTCATGGGGCGTGCCTTCGGCGCTGGCCGGGCCGCCGTAATGATGAGGCTCCACGTT
>DPSI01000388.1 GCA_003527165.1 Pseudomonas sp. | reverse complement strand
CCGAAGTCGGCGCACGGCTGGCCGGTCTCGGCATCCACCGCGACCAGTCGGGCGACGAGCGTGCCTTCGATCACGCGGCGTTTGCACTGGGCGCTCTCCGGGGCGTCCGGCATCTCGTAGTAGGCCACGCCGCGGCAGCTCGCCGAATAGGGAATGCTATCTGTCGTCACCTCGGGGTCGTAGCGCCAACGCTCCCGACCGCTGGCAGCATCAAGCGCGATCAGGATGTTCATCGGCGTGCAGATGTACAGCGAGGTGCCGACCTTCAGCGGTGTGTTCTCCGGTGCCCACTTGTCGTCCACCGATTCGGGCGGCATGTCGCCGGTCCGGTAGACCCAGGCGGGCGTCAGCTGATCGACGTTCTGGCGATTGATCTGCTCGAGCGGCGAATACCGTGTCGCGGCATTGGTGCGGCCATAGGCGACCCAGTCGGCTTGGTCCGGTGCGTCACCTTCGGCAGCAGGACTTGGGCGTTCGAGATCCGGATCCTGGCCGGGCACGACCGTTTGCTGTTGGCCTGGGCCGGACTGTTCCGGCGCGGGCTGGGCGCCCGCCAGCGGGAGCCAGCAACATGCGATTAGGCAGACGAGACGAGTGCGTAAGTTCATGTGCGGGCCTCCAGGCGGCGATGCCGCAGCACGGGAATGAAGGCGAGGGTGAGCAGAGCGATCACCGTCAGTGCCGCTAGGCGCGGCATCAGCGACCAGGGTTCGAAGCCCACTTCCCAGAAGGCCCAGATCACGGTGCCGATGAACACCAGCCAGTACAGCCAAACGCCGGTGATGCGGCGCATGAATAGCAGTACGCCGGAAACCAGCATGCCGACGCCCGCAATCAGGTAATACCAGGAGCCGCCGAGCGAGATAAGCCAGACGCCGCCCGCGGCAAGGGCGAGGCCGAACAATGCCACGATGACGGCGAAGGCTTTCAAGGCCCAGTAGCCAACGCCATGGGCGGATGAGGAAGAGGACATGCTGCACTCCTAGAACCCGGTGAGCGACCACTGCCGGCGATCGCAAATGCGAGGATGCCGGCAGCACTACTCATTTTTGGGGTCGTCGGAGCGTGTAGGTTCCCTGTTTTTTTATGTGGGTAAGGTCAGCCGGCAAGCAGCCAGGCGCCGGTCACGGCAGAAGCAGCGCCAGCCAGCCGAACCAGCGGCGCAGCGGCGACCGGTAGATGACGAACCAGCAAATAACCGACGCCATGAAGCGTCGCGGTGGCGATCAGGAAGCCCGCGGCGTAGCCCCACGGGCTGGACAGTGCGGGTAATTCCAGACCATGCGCCACGCCGTGGCTGAGGGCGAATAGCGCAGTCAGGCCGGCCGCAACGGTCAGCGGGGGGCGCACCGCCAATGCCACCAGCAGCCCGAGCGCCAGCACCGAGCCGGCAATACCGGTTTCCATCAGCGGCAGTTCGATGCCTGAAAAGCCGAGCAGGCCGCCGATCAGCATGGTCGCGACGAAAGTTAGCGGCAGCGCCCAGCATGCCTTTCCTGTTTGCTGCGCGGCCCAGAGGCCGACGGCGACCATTGCCAGCAGATGATCGAGACCGAAGATCGGGTGGGCGATGCCGGACATGAGACCTGCGTGATCGTGACCGGGATGGGCGAAAGCCAAAGCCGGGCTGAGCAATAGCGTGGAAGCGAAGAGGAGTTTTCTGTTCATATTCATTCGGTGTTCCCTCTGGTTTGCATGGCGGTCGCGAATCGTCGAGATAATTCACATAGGCCGGATTGCGGTGTTCCTTGTAGAAGCCAGCTTGCTGGCGAAGCGCTTCAGCTGCCCTCACACGCTTCGCGAGCAAGGACTCGGCGTCCCCCTCGCTCCTACAAGCGTGATTCGATTCAGGCGGCGCTGAGCATTCCCTGTTTCTCGATGAAGGCGATGATCTCGTCGAGCCCCTGGCCAACCTTCTGGTTGCTGAACACGAAAGGCTTGTCACCACGCATCTTGCGGGTGTCGCGGTCCATCACTTCCAGCGAAGCACCGACCATCGGCGCCAGGTCGACCTTGTTGATCACCAGCAGATCGGACTTGCAGATGCCCGGGCCGCCCTTGCGCGGCAGCTTGTCGCCGGCCGACACGTCGATTACGTAGATGGTCAGGTCTGACAGCTCGGGGCTGAACGTGGCCGAGAGATTGTCACCGCCAGATTCGACGATGATCAGGTCCAGCCCCGGAAAGCGACGGTTGAGCTGCTCGACAGCTTCCAGATTGATCGAGGCATCCTCGCGAATCGCCGTGTGCGGGCAGCCGCCGGTTTCAACGCCAATGATCCGTTCCGGTGCCAAGGCTTCGTTGCGCACCAGAAACTGGGCATCTTCCTGGGTGTAGATGTCGTTGGTGACCACCGCCAGGTTGTAGCGCTCGCGCAGGGTCAGGCACAGGGCGAGGGTCAGGGCGGTCTTGCCGGAGCCGACCGGGCCACCGATGCCGACTCGCAGGGGTTGGGTGTTCATCACAGCTGTCCTCATTGAGCAGATAGAGAAAGGCGTGAGCGGGTGCGCTCATGCCGGAAAGGCGTTTGTGTGCTGGCCCAGGTGTTCATGAGCGAAACAGTCGGCTGTATTGGCGCTCATGCGCCATGCTCGCTAACGCCAGGCCAAGGGCGGCGCTGCCCCAATGGGCCGGCTCGATCGTCATGGCGTCGCGTTGGGCCTGCTGCAACGTCGGCAACAATTCGGAGGTCAGACGCTGGGCGGCCTGCTGGCCGAGCGGCAAGGTTTTCATCAGGACCGCCAGCTGGTTCTCCAGCCAGCCCCAGAGCCAGGCGGTCAGCGCATCTTCGGATGTGATGTGCCAGGCTCGCGCCGCCAGGGCCCAGCCCAGGGCGAGACCGGGCTCGTCGATGCGCTGGAACAGCGCACGCGCGGGAGCGTCGAGTTCCGGCAGGTTGTTCAACAGCTGTTTCAGCGAATAGCCCATCTGCCGGCTTTCCAGCCGCAGCTCCCGGCTCTCACGGCTGGCGCGGTGGCACGCGGCGAGTCGCTCCAGCCCGTTCCAGTCTTCAGTTGCGGCGGCTTCGCAGTGCGCCAGCAGCAAGGGTGCTTCGAAACGTGCCAGGTTGAGCAGCAGTTGGTCGCCCAGCCAGCGGCTGGCGCTGGCTTCGTCGTGCACCTGCGCGCGCTCGACCGCCATTTCCAGGCCCTGCGAATAGCTGTAGCCACCAATCGGCAACTGCGGGCTGGCGAGCCGCAGCAACGCGAACGCACTCGGATTCACTTGCGGATGCCGAACTGATGCAGGCGCGGCGCATAGCTGAATTCGGCTTCGCCTGCGTGGGAGTGATGATGCCCGCCGCCGTAGGCACCATGCTCGGGCTGAAAGGGCGCCTCGATGGCTTCGACGTGGGCGCCCAGCTGCAGCAGCATGTCCTTGAGCACGTAGTCATCGAGCAGCCGCAGCCAGCCGTCGCCCACCTGCAACGCCACGTGGCGATTGCCTAGATGGTAGGCGGCGCGAGTCAGCTCGAAGGCGCTGGCGCAGGTCACATGCAGGAGCAGCTCGGGACGGGCGCGGACCATGACGATGCGGCCATCTTCGGCCTGCAGGCATTCGCCGTCGCGTAATGGCGGCTGGCCGCGTTCGAGAAACAAGCCGACGTCTTCGCCGGTGGTGGTGAAGCAGCGCAGACGCGATTTGCTGCGCGCGTCGTAGCTCAGCTCCAGTTCGGCGTCGCAATGGGCGTGGGGGGTGGAGCGGTGATGAATGACCAGCATGGGAAGTTCCGGTTGTACCAATGGGCACAAGCAGAGCAAGGCCCTTGCCAACCTGCCGGGCGAGGTTTTATGCGGGCTGCGAGACTAGCGTGCGTGAAAATGGGGCTTAGACTGTTTCATTGTGGTGCATTGGCTCGGATGGCGCACTTATGTGGTGCGTTTTTAGTGCAGCGCACGCACCATGTACACGGCAGGGATCTGATAGCTGCTCAGATTGCTGATCTGAGCCGGTTCCAGCGCGGTGTGCGCGGCATAGCCGAGGCGGGACCAGAAGGCTTCCGATTCCTGCACCGAAACCAGCGCCGAATAACGCAGCTTCTGGGTTCGGGCCTGCTCCAGATTTTTCCGCACCAGGGCTGGGCCGATGCCGCGACCACTGGCACGACGGGATACGGCAAGGTCGTGCAGGTACAGGCAGTTGGCTTCGGCGTGATGCTGGAATTCGCCGTCCAACGGGGTCACCTTACCGACGCGCGAGTGATAGGCGAAGAGGTAGGCGCAGACGCCTATGGCGTCTTCCGCGACCCAGGCGAGCTGAGGGCAGGCGGCGAGGCGGGTGCGGATCACCGCTTCGTCTTCAAGGACTTCAGCGGCGTAGGACTCTTGCTGAATCGACATCACGGCAGGAATATCGCGCGCCTGCATCGCTCTCAACTTGAACATCTGAACTACTCGGACGGACTCGGGCCGGCTGTGCGGCCCGCAACGGGCCAGCGATCATACGCGAACGGCAAGATAAGCGTGAGTCAGCCGACGGAGGGCCTGATACTGCGTGTGTTGTGAGTGAGCACAGCGGTCGGTATGGCGCCGGGAGGCGGCAATGATGTCGTGAACCTGCGAGACGGCTCGCGGTCGGCGTGCATGGCGAAATGGACAGCGTGGCGTTGACTGCCGGGTGGCTATGCCTGGCATTGCGCTGCGGTTTTGCCCAGGCGCGATTGGTCAGTGAAAGGCACGTGGCGACTGACGCCAGCGCGTTTTGCGGGCATAATTCTTAGGTAGCTACCTATCATCGCGGTCGTCCTCCTTGAACAACTCACATCAGCCATTACTTGGCGTCCTGCTCATTCTGGTTTCCTGCCTGACGCTCGCCACTCACGACGGGCTTTCCAAATACCTGACGCAGCTCTATCCGGTATTTCTGGTCATCTGGGCGCGCTACATGGCGCAGACCGCCCTGATGTTCACGCTGTTCACGCCGCGGATGGGGCGTCGCGTGTTTCGTACCCTGCGGCCGAAGCTGCAGATCTGCCGTGGCTTGAGCCTGGTCAGCGTGAGCATGCTGTTTATCAGCGGCCTGAGGTACATCCCGCTGGCCGAGGCCACTGCGGTAATCTTCCTCACGCCGTTGCTGGTGACCATTGCCTCGGCATTGCTCGGCGAGCGTGTCAGCCGCAGCCAATGGCTGGCGGTCGGCTGTGGGCTGATCGGGGTGACGATCATCGTGCGGCCGGGCGGTGCATTGTTCACCCCGGCGATCCTGTTACCTTTCGGCGCGGCGCTGAGCTTCACCCTGTACCAGCTGATCACGCGCCGGCTCAGTGCGACGGATCATCCGGTGACCAGCAACTTCATCACCAGTCTGGTCGGCAGCCTGGTGATGAGCGTATTGGTGATTTTCAACTGGCAGACGCCGACGCTGCATGACGCGCTGATGATGGCGGCGCTCGGCGCGATGGCCATGAGCGGCCACCTGCTGCTGACCAACGCGTTTCGCTTTGCCAGCGCAGCCGCGCTAGCCCCGTTCACCTATTCGCAGATCATCTTCGCCGGGGTGGTGGGCCTGATCGCCTTCGGCCATGTGCCGGACCTCGGCGCGATCATCGGGATGGCCATCATCATCGCCAGTGGGCTGGTCATGGCCTTTGTGCAGGGGCGCCAACCGCGCCCGCAACTCTGAAACACCGCGGGTGTGCCGTTGGCCGTCCGCGCGGCTTCCAACACTGACCGAACAAGGGCGACTCGACCCTTGCGTGCGCTTTATCAGGAAAACACATGCAACGAATTTCTCATCATTCCCTGCGTAACGAATTTCGACGGCTGCTGGCCTCGGATCGCTGTTATCACACCGCCTCGGTATTCGATCCGATGTCGGCACGCATTGCCGCTGATCTCGAGTTCGAGGTCGGCATTCTCGGTGGCTCGGTCGCCTCGCTGCAGGTGTTGGCAGCGCCGGACTTCGCGCTGATCACCCTCAGTGAATTCGTCGAGCAGGCGGTGCGCATCGGTCGAGTGACGCGTTTGCCGATCATCGCCGACGCCGACCATGGCTATGGCAACGCACTCAACGTGATGCGTACCGTGGTCGAACTGGAACGCGCCGGAATCGCCGCGCTGACCATTGAGGACACCCTGCTACCGGCCAAATTCGGCCGCAAGTCCACCGACCTGATCGGCATGTTCGAGGCTGTCGGCAAGATTCGCGCGGCGCTCGAGGCGCGTATCGACCCGGAGCTCGCCATCATCGCGCGTACCAATGCCGGCGTGATCGGCCTGGAAGAGGTGATCGCCCGTGTACAGGCCTATGAGGCCGCAGGTGCCGACGCGATCTGTCTGGTGGGACTCGAAGATTTCGAGCAGCTCGAGCGGGTTGCCGAAAAGCTCAGCGTGCCGTTGATGCTGGTCACCTACGGTAATCCGCGTCTGCGCGACAACGAACGCTTGGCGGCGCTCGGGGTGCGCATCGTGGTCAACGGCCACGCCGCTTACTTCGCCGCGATCAAGGCGACCTACGACTGCCTGCGCGAGCAGCGCCAGATCGACGCATCGGACCTCAACGCCTCGCAACTCTCGGTCAAATATTCAACCGCCGAGGAATACATGGTCTGGGCCGAAGACTACATGCAGGTCAAGGAATAACTATCGCCCGCTGCCCGCCATCCCGCTATTTGGAGATCTGATGAGTCCACGTCTGCTGACCTTCATGGTGGCCTTCGCCGCGTTCCTCGGGCCCTTTACCCAGACGGTCTACGCGCCAATTCTGCCGGAGCTGGGGGCAGCGCTGGCGACCACGCCGTTGCTGATCAATCTCAGCATCTCGATCTTCACCTTCGTGCTGGCATTCATGCAGATCGTCTACGGCCCGCTGGTAGATCGTCGCGGCCGGAAAAATATTCTGCTGATGGGGCTGGTGTGCTATGTGGGCGCTTCGCTGGGATGTTTCCTGGCGGGGAACATCGAGTTGCTATTGGTATTCCGCGCGCTGCAAGCGGTGGGGATCGCCGCTGGTGCGGTGGTCGCGGTCACGGTCATCGGTGACCGTTTCGAGGGAGCGGAGCGCGGGCGGGCGATGGGCTCGTTCCAGATGATGGTGGCGCTGGGGCCGGTGGTCGGCCCGGTGGTGGGTGGTTTTATCGGTGAACATGTGGATTTCCATTACGTGTTCC